>JAIYEB010000395.1 GCA_027487195.1 Hyphomicrobiales bacterium
AGGCGCCAGATCGCAGATCTAGATCAGCTTCGCCATCGCCACTGCCGTGTCCGACATGCGGTTCGAGAAGCCCCATTCATTATCGTACCACGACACAACACGGCACAGCTTCTCATCGATCACCTTGGTCTGGTCGAGCGCAAAGATCGATGAATGCGGGTCGTGATTGAAGTCGATCGAGACGTTGGGCTGGTCGGTGACGCCAAGGATGCCCTTCAGCGAGCCGCGCTTTGAGGCCTTGATGATCGCATCATTGATGCGCTCGATGGACGCCTTCTTCTTCGAAACGAACTTCAGATCGATGACCGAGACGTTGGGGGTCGGCACGCGCATCGACACGCCGTCGAGCTTGCCCTTGAGTTCGGGGATCACGAGACCCACAGCCTTGGCGGCGCCTGTCGACGTCGGGATCATGGACAACGCAGCTGCGCGCGCCCGGTAGAGATCCTTGTGCATCTGGTCGAGGGAGGGCTGGTCGTTGGTATAGGAATGGATCGTCGTCATGAAGCCATGGACGATGCCGAGTTCCTTGTGCAGCACGGCCACGACCGGCGCGAGGCAGTTGGTCGTGCAGGAGGCGTTCGAGATCACGGTATGGTCTGCCGTCAGCGCCTCGTGGTTCACGCCATAGACGACCGTCAGATCGGCGTTATCGCATGGGGCAGAAACGATCACGCGCTTTGCGCCAGCCTTGAGGTGGGCTGCAGCCGTATCGCGCTTCGTGAAGATGCCGGTGCATTCCATGGCAATGTCGACCTTGAGCTCCTTGTGAGGAAGCTGGGCCGGATCCTTGATTGCGGTGACGCGGATGCGCTTGCCCGCCACAACGATATGATCGCCATCGACCACTACCTCGGCCGGGAAGCGACCATGGACGCTGTCAAAGCGCAGGAGGTGGGCGTTTGTTTCGACCGGGCCGAGGTCATTGATGCCAACGACTTCGATGTCCTTGCGCTTGCCCTCGACAATGGCGCGTAGAATGTTGCGCCCGATACGCCCGAAACCGTTGATGAAAACCCGAACAGCCATGTCTTGTCCCTTGTGAGAAGTCCTACATCCCGTCCAAAGCATGGGCGAGATGAAGGAGTGTTGAATGATCGCTAAGCCGTGCGCTTCAGGCCATCGATTGCCTTCGCAACGATCGCTTCCGAAGTGATCCCGAAATGCTTGTAGAGCTGCTTTGCAGGTGCTGAGGCACCAAAGCCGGTCATGCCGACAAAGTCGCCATCCGATCCGATGATCGCGTCCCAACCCATGCGGATGGCAGCTTCGACGCCGATGCGAACGCGCGCAGTGCCCATGACAGAGGCGCGATAGTCGGCGTCCTGTTCAAAGAAGAGCTCAAAGCATGGCACGGACACGACGCGCGTGGGGTGGCCAGCCTTGTCCAGCTCTGCCTTTGCGTTCATCGCGAGATGAACTTCCGAGCCGGTCGCGAACAAGCACACAACCGCGGGCTTGTCGCTGTCTGCGAGAATATAGGCCCCGCGCGCCACGCGGTTCACCGGATCCGTTGTGCGCCGCAGCTGCGGCAGACCCTGGCGCGTCAATGCGAGAACCGACGGGCGGGTCTCCGCCCTGAGCGCGCATTCCCAGGCTTCAGCGGTTTCGATCGTGTCGCAGGGCCGGAAGGTCAACAGGTTCGGGATCGCGCGCAGCGCAGCCATATGTTCGACCGGCTGGTGCGTTGGCCCATCTTCGCCAAGACCAATCGAATCATGGGTCATGACGTGCACGACGCGAATGCCCATGAGGGCTGCAAGCCGAAGAGCGGGGCGGCAATAATCTGAAAACGCGAGGAATGTGCCGGAGTAGGGCAAGAGCCCGCCATGAAGCGCAATGCCATTCATGGCAGCGGCCATGCCGTGCTCACGAATGCCCCAATGGACGTAACGCCCGCCGCGATTGCCCGGCGCGTAGGCTGTCATTCCGCCCGTGCGTGTGTTGTTGGAACCCGAAAGATCCGCTGAGCCGCCGAGCGTTTCCGGAAGCACTGCATTGATCGCTTCAAGCGCAATTTCCGAGGACTTGCGGGTTGCAACTTCCGCTGGATCAGCGGCCACCTTGGCCCGAACGGCAGCAATGGCGTCAGCCAGCGCCCTCGGCATGGTGCCTGCGAGGCGGCGGTCAAACTCGGCACGCTTGTCGGCATCGAGCGCTGCGAAACGCTTCTCCCAGGCCTTTCGCTCGCCATGCCCCACCTTGAGGCCGGCAAGACGCCAGGCGTCCCGCACATCTGCAGGCACTTCAAAGGGTGGGTATGGCCAGCCCAGCGCTGCCTTTGCGCCGGCCATTTCGTCGGCACCCAGGGGCTCACCATGGGCTTTTGCCGTCCCGGCCTTCTTTGGCGCGCCATAGCCGATGGTGGTTTTGCACGCGATCAGCGAGGGCTTGTCCTCGGCCTTGGCTGCAGTGATCGCTGCTGAGATAGCCTCGCTGTCATGGCCATCAATCGCGCGAACTGCCCAGCCCGAGGCTTCGAATCGCTTGAGCTGATCGGTGGAGTCAGACAGCGAGATTGCGCCATCAATCGAGATGCCGTTGTCGTCAAACAGGACAATCAGGCGCGAGAGCTTCTGGTGGCCTGCAAATGCAATGGCCTCCTGCGAAATGCCTTCCATCAGGTCGCCGTCCGAGGCGAAAACATAGGTGTAATGGTCGACGAGATCCTTGCCCCAGGTTGCGCGCAGGGCTTCTTCCGCCATCGCCATGCCAACGGCATTGGCAAGGCCCTGACCGAGCGGTCCTGTCGTCGTTTCGATGCCTGGCGTATGGCCGTATTCAGGATGGCCGGGTGTTTTCGAGCCCATCTGGCGGAAGTTCTTCAACTCCTCAAGGGAGACGCCATCAACGCCCAGAAGATGCAGCAGCGCATAGATCAGCATCGATCCATGGCCCGCCGAAAGCACAAAACGATCCCGATCCGGCCAGTTGGGCTCAGTCGGATCGAACTTCAGATGCCGCGAAAACAGGACGGTTGCCACATCCGCTCCGCCCATGGGCAGGCCAGGATGCCCTGACTTTGCCGCCTCGACCGCGTCCATGGCCAGCGCGCGAACAGCATTCGCCATCACGGTGTGTTTTTCTTTGAACGGCATCAGGGTGTGGCTCCCGGCAATAGAGGGCAAGCCCGAAGCGGGATTGCATCGGTTTTTTGGCAAGGCCTGGAAAGTTTGGGCCTCAACTCGGTTCAGCGCGCCCGTGTTTAGCACCCGAACCGGCCCCGTCAACGCGATCCAAAGCCTTAAACGCGCTTTTAGACCGGATTCATCGCGCCTTGAGATGCGAATTCAGACACCTTGCCAAGCGCGAGGACCCGTCGCATTCTTATGCCGGCTCTGAACCTGGAGGCGCGCTTGAGCGATACGGACGCGAGTTTTTCGGGCGGATCGGAAATTCTCCCGTTTCCGCCCAAACCTACCGAGCGGGTTGCGTTCAATCGACAGGAACTTATGGATATCCTGAGACTCTATGGCCGCATGGTTGCTGCCGGTGAGTGGCGGGATTATGCAATCGATATGCTCAAAGAAAAAGCGATCTTCTCGGTTTTTCGTAGGTCGAGTGAAATCCCGCTCTACCGAATCGAAAAAACGCCGACCAATGCACGCCGGCAGGGAGCCTATGCTGTGGTTGCGCCGGGCGGCTTTGTGCTGAAGCGTGGCAATAGCCTGTCGACGGTTCTGCGCGTGCTTGAGCCGCGCCTTCAGCTGGTGACCTGATCGGCCCTAACCCAAATCTCTCGACCTAACCCAAAATCTTGCGAC
>JAIYEB010000387.1 GCA_027487195.1 Hyphomicrobiales bacterium
AAGGCTTCTTCCGGCGCGGTTCGCGCGGCCATGATCACGGCAAAGTTTACAGGAAAGGCCGGAACCGCTCTCGATCTGGTTCAACCCAGGGGCGGATCGCTTGATCGCCTTGTGCTGATTGGTGCGGGCAAGATCTCAGCCGCAAACGAGCATGATTGGGTCAAGCTTGGCGGAGCTGCCTATTCGCGCCTGTCGTCCATAGGTGACAGCGTTGTGCTGATACTGGAGCCGGAGGGCGTTGCGGTCACGGCGGCGCAGGCTGCGGATGTTGCGCTTGGCGCTCGTCTGGCAAGCTATGTTTTTGATCGCTACAAAACCAAAAAGAAGGACGGCGAGAGCGGCGACAAGCTTTCAAAGCTTTCAATCCAGGTTGAAGGCCACCTTGCGGCCCGCAAGGCATTCGCTCGCCGCGATGCCGTTGCAGATGGCGTCGATCTCGCGCGCACTCTTGTCAACACGGCCCCCAACCATCTTGGGCCGCCGGAGTTTGCCAAGCGCTGTGAGGAATTGCGGGATGTCGGCGTCGAGGTCGAGGTGCTTGATGACAAGGCCATGTCCAAGCTCGGCATGGGCGCGTTGCTCGGTGTTGGCCAGGGGTCTGTCAGAGGTTCGCGCCTTGTCATCATGCGCTGGAAAGGGGCGGGCGGTCAGCCGCTCGCCTTTGTCGGCAAGGGCGTGACATTCGATACGGGCGGCATCTCGATCAAGCCCGCGCAGGGCATGGAAGACATGAAGGGCGATATGGCCGGCGCGGCGTGCGTGACCGGGCTGATGCATGCGCTGGCAGCGCGCAAGGCGCGCGTTGATGTTGTCGGCATTGTCGGGCTTGTTGAAAACATGCCCGACGGAAACGCCCAGCGCCCCGGCGACGTCGTCACCTCGATGTCTGGCCAGACCATCGAAATCATCAACACGGATGCTGAGGGACGGCTCGTTCTTGCCGATGCGCTCTGGTATTGCCAGCAACGCTTCAAGCCCAAGTTCATGATCGATCTGGCAACGCTGACGGGCGCCGTCATGGTTGCGCTTGGCCAGGAAAACGCCGGTCTTTTCTCCAACAATGACGATCTCTCGGCCGAGATTACGGCAGCCGGCAAGGCAACAGGCGAAAAGGTCTGGCGTCTGCCGCTCTCGCCTGAATACGACAAGATGATGGATTCAACCGTCGCCGACATGAAGAACTCCGGCGGGCGCTATGCTGGCGCGATCACGGCGGCGCAGTTTCTGCAGCGCTTTGTCAATGATGTGCCCTGGGCGCATCTCGATATTGCCGGCACAGGTATGGGCGCCAAGGCGAACGACATCAACAAGAGCTGGGGCCCGGGCTTTGGCGTGCGCCTCCTCGATCGCCTTGTCGCGGACCACTACGAGGCCTGAGGCATTTGACGGACGTCTTGTTCTATCACCTCCAGGACCGGCGGCTTGAGGATGTCCTCCCGCCGCTCCTTGAGAAGTGTCTGGAACGCCAGTGGCGCGTGGTGGTTGAGGCTGGCTCAGAGGAGCGGGTTGAGGCGCTTGATGCGCATCTGTGGACCTATCGGGATGACGCGTTCCTGCCGCATGGCACATCAAGGGACGCGCCAAACCAGCAGCCGATCCTGCTCCTGACCGGACCCGGAACACCGAACAAGGTCCACGTGCGCTTTCTTGTCGATGGCGCAGCGCCAGCCGATCTCAGCGGCCTTGAGCGCGCGGTTTTGATCTTTGACGGCAATGACGAGACGGCTGTTCAAAGTGCGCGAAAGCACTGGAAAAGCGTCAAGGAAGCGGGCCATTCACCGACCTATTGGCAACAGGTTGATGGGCGTTGGGAGAAGAAGGCGTGAGTGCCAAGCGCAGCGCTGCCATCGCCCGTGCCACCGGCTCTTTCGATGATGGGTCGTTTCGCGCCGCACTCGCGCGGCGCATCGCGTTCCCCACCGAAAGCCAGCGCGCCGACAGCGGCCCGGACCTTGAACGCTATATCGTCGAGGACATGGTGCCAGCGTTTCAAGCCATGGGGTTTTCGACCCGCATCCTGACCCACCCCAAGGCGCGAGGCCCGTTCCTCGTTGCTGAACGCATTGAAGATCCTGCCCTTTTGACCGTGTTTGGTTATGGCCATGGCGACACCGTCAACAGCCATGCCGGGCGCTGGCGCGAGGGCGCGGAGCCCTTTCGTCTCAGCGAGATTGATGGACGCTGGTATGGGCGCGGCATTGTCGACAACAAGGGGCAGCACAGCGTCAACATGGCGGCCATGGCCGCTGTTCTGGCGCAGCGGGGCCGGCTTGGGTTTAACGCGCGCTACCTGATCGAAATGGGCGAGGAATGTGGCTCGCCTGGCCTTCGCGAGGTCTGTCTGGAGCACGCCGAGGCGTTTCGCGCTGATCTCCTGATCGCCTCAGATGGACCGCGCCTTGCAGCTAAGACGCCGACCCTGTTTCTTGGTGCGCGTGGCGCGCTGGCGATCGATCTCAGGCTTGATCTCAGGGCAGGTGATCATCACTCCGGCAATTGGGGCGGGCTGATTTCGAATGCGGGCATCCTGCTCAGCCATGCAATCACGCGCATAGTGGATGCCAATGGCCGGGTCCGCTTGCCGGAACTGGTTCCAAAGCATGGGCTGCCCGCAAGCGTTCGCCGCGCGCTCGCCGGCCTTGTGGTGGACGCCGGTCCTGATGGACCTCAGATCGAACC
>JAIYEB010000405.1 GCA_027487195.1 Hyphomicrobiales bacterium
ATGCCGAAATGAAACCGGCGATCTGGTCGAGCCACGCGATCCGGCTCGGCTTTCGCCAGGTCGAAGGGCTGAGGGAGCGGGATGCCCGAAGGCTCGTGGTGGCGCGCGGCGACATGGCCTTCGATTCCGTGCGCGATCTCTGGCTCAGAACTGGCCTGTCGCCGGATAGCCTGCAACGGCTTGCGGATGCTGATGCGTTTCGCTCCCTGGGCCTTGATCGGCGCGACGCGCTCTGGGCCGTCAAGGGGCTCACCGGCACAGGCGAGGGCTCACATGAGCCACTCCCGCTGTTTGATCGCGTCGACCGACCTGATCCAACCGACGAGCCAGACGCGCATTTGCCGGGAATGCCGCTCGGCGAGCATGTCGTGAACGATTACCGCTTCCTCAGCCTGTCGCTGAAGGCGCACCCCGTCTCGTTCGTGCGTCACAGGCTTGAGCGCATGAAGGTGACGCGGCACGAGGATCTGCCCGAGATTGCGCGTGGTCTGCCCCAGCGCCGGGCAAGCCGCCCGCGCCCTGACGGTTCCGTCTCGTCCTGGCAGCCGCTGGCCACCCATGCTCCGCTGGTTCGGGTTGCGGGCTTGGTCCTGGTGCGCCAGCGGCCCGGATCAGCCAAAGGCGTGATCTTCGCCACCCTGGAGGATGAAACGGGCGTATCGAACATCATTGTCTGGCCGAAGATCTTCGAGCGTTATCGGCCGGTGGTGCTGGGGGCGCGCCTTTTGGGTGTGCGGGGGCGGTTGCAGGCCGAGGCCGGTGTCATCCATGTCGTGGCGGAACATCTGGAGGATCTGACGCCGCTTCTTGCTGATCTCGGCCAGGCCGGCCCGCTCGCCGAGAGCCTCGCCAATGCCGATGAAGTGCGTCGCCCACAGGAGGATGTGCGCTCAAAACGCCAGCCCAAGCGCGCAGTTCTGGCAACGCTCCGGGCCATTCCGGAACTCGCCCTCGACGTTGGCGATCCAGGCAGCGTCATGCCGAAGGGACGCAATTTTCATTAGAGCGCGTTTCGATTTGATCGAAGCAAGACAAGGCGCGCTCTACGTCCTCGATCTGTCGCATGTTGTTTCGAAAAACCGGATATCGCTTCCTGGGGTCACGCGCTGACGCATGCCCGCGCCAAAGCAGCAGGCGCCTTCGCGTGACAGCGCCGGGCGTTACTTGCCGGCCAGAACGTGGCTTGCGACGTGAATGTATTTGCGGCCCGCATCCTGGGCACAGCGCACCAGATCCGACATTTTCATGTCCTGACGGTTCTTCGCGAGCTTGATCAACATGGGCAGATTCATGCCAGCGACCACTTCGATCGGGCCTTCTTCCATAATCGATATGGCGAGGTTGGATGGCGTGCCGCCAAACATGTCGGTCAGGATCACGGCACCCTTGCCGCTATCGACCGCGCGCGCCGCAACGAGGATGTCGTTCCTGCATTGCTCCATCTCGTCATCAGGCCCGATGCACACCGTAGCGAGCTGTTGCTGGGGCCCAACCACATGTTCAAGGGCCGCGCGGAATTCATCCGCCAGCCGACCATGGGTCACAAACACAAGTCCGATCATTCGTCTTCTGCGCTCATGACGCTTGCGCGTCGGAAGGACGAAGTGTGTGTGACGAACTGTGCCGCGATGCAAGTGGGAAGTTCTCAGACATTCGTAGTTGCCCCATTGCAGTGAATACGGATGCCACGGGATCGCAGAGGTCAGGACTGAGGCAAAAGCGCGGCAGAGCAACGGAAAACAGGGTGTCTGTCGCCTGATCCGGAGGCATTCTTTCTCCGGAAATCCGATCGATGATCATGTGAATGCGCGCGGCATCAAGGGTTGGCACATGCACTATGCCAACGCCGCGCACCTCAAGGCACCCGAGAATGGTGTGGGGTGCCCGTGCGATCAGACGGCCATTGTGCGCGTTCAGAATCACGCGATCATCAGCAATCAGGCGCGCAAATCTTGGCGCGGGATGGGACAGGAGCGCCAGCGCGAGGTGCGATTTGCCCGCGCCCGAAGGGCCACGCAGCAACAGGCCAATCCCGTCAACCACAAGGGCCGTGGCGTGGATCGTCTCGCTCACGTGGCAGGAAGGCGCACGATAAAGCGCGCTCCAGATATCGTGCCATCCCCGCGCTTGCGGTTTTCGGCCCGAATCGTGCCGCCATGGGCACGCACGATCTGCCGCGAGATGGAAAGCCCGAGGCCGGAATTGTTGCCAAAGGCGCTCTGGGGCCTGTCCGTATAGAAGCGCTCAAAAATCCGCTCGATCGGCTCGACATGAATGCCCGGCCCATCATCATCGACGATAATCTCAACGCTCGTGCCATCCCGCCGGGCCAGGACCTTAACAATGCCCTCAGCCGGGCTGAAGGATCGGGCATTTGCCAGGAGGTTTGAGATCACCTGACCGATCCGACTGTCGTGGCCTGGCACGATGAAGGCCTTGCGGCCGGTCGGGTGGGGCTGAAGGATCAGTTCAATCGAGGCTTCCGTGGCGCGGCGCGTGTCGTTCTGGATCGAGATCACGGTTTCGAGAAGCTGGAACAGGTCGACAGGTTCAAGGTTCTCGCGCTGCAACTCGGCATCAAGCCGGGACGCGTCCGAGATGTCGGAGATCAATCGATCAAGCCGGCGCACATCATGGCGCACGATCTCGATCAGCCTTGCGCGGTCCTCATCGCGCTTTGCAAGCGGCAGCGTTTCAACCGCCGAGCGCAGCGATGTCAGCGGGTTCTTCAACTCGTGCGCCACATCAGCCGCAAAGCTCTCGATGGCATCGATCCGGTCATAAAGCGCGCCGGTCATGTCATTCAGCGACCGCGCGAGGTGGCCGATCTCGTCTTGGCGCTCGGAAAAGTCGGGAATGTGCTGGCGTCCATGGGAACCCTTGCCCACGCGCTCGGCAGCTGCCGACAGCTTGCGCATGGGGCCTGCAATGGTGCTCGCCAGAATCATCGACAGGAGCACCATGACAGCCAACGCCACGAGAAACACCCGCACGATAGCCCAGCGCTCAGCCGCAACGATTTCGTCGATGTCGCCACCAAGCGTCGACAGCAAGAGGCCGCCGAGCACATTGCGATAACGCTGGACCGGCACGGCGACGGACACAATCAATTCGCCCCGGTCGTTGATACGCACGATTGAAGCCTTGGTGCCGCCAAGGGCCTCGGCGACTTCCGGGTATTCCCGCCCCTCGCTGGCACCAAGCTCGACATAGCGCGGCAGATCGCGGTCGCCAAAGGCCAGCCGGAGGTTGCGCCAGATCAGCTGGAGCAGCGTGTCCTCTTGCGGCTCGCGGGCGGCCTCTGTGCGCCCGAGCTGGCCGCGCTGGTAGAGAAAGCGGCTGTCGAGCACGAGCATGCCCTCGCGGTCATAGATCCGCGCCCTGAGCCGTGCCGGCTGGATCAGGCGGCGCAGAACCGGGGCGACCCGCTCGGGATTGATGGTGAACTCGGGCATGGCCATCTCGTCGGATGGCATGTCGCCTGGATCGAGGTCGAGAAGGAGTTCCGGGTCCTGGCCAATCCCATCATTGGCAAAGACTGCGGACGCAGCCACCGCGCCTGCAATGATTTCGCCTTGCGTCAGAAGGCTCTGCACGCGCGCATCAATCAGCCCGGCGCGGAACTGGTTGAGGTAGAGCATGCCGGACAACAGGACAAAGAGGCCGACAACGTTGACGAAGACGATCCGGCGCGTCAGCGAGGAGAACACGTGCGCGCCAAGAAAACGCCCGGTTCGCGCCAGCCGCACGCGCCATACCCTGGGCAGGCGCGGCAACGTTGCCGACGACTGACGAGCCCTGGGTTCTGCCTCGACCGCCATTGCCCGTCCTAGGCCTCCTTGAAGCGATATCCAACGCCATAGAGCGTCTCGATCATCTCAAAGTCATCATCGACGACCTTGAACTTCTTCCTCAGCCGCTTGATGTGGCTGTCGATCGTGCGGTCATCGACATAGACCTGATCATCATAGGCCGCATCCATCAGGGCATCGCGGCTTTTCACGACGCCAGGGCGCTGCGCCAGGGCATGCAGGATCAAGAACTCCGTGACGGTCAGCGTGACCGGTTTGCCGTTCCAGGTGCAGGTGTGGCGTTCCTGATCCATGCGCAGGCGTCCACGATCGAGGATCTTCTGCGCATCGCCGGGCTTGCCCGGGCTCGGCGCAATATCCTTGGCGCCGGCGCGCCGCAAAACCGCCTTGACCCGCTCCACAAGGAGACGCTGGGAGAACGGTTTGCGAATGAAATCGTCCGCGCCCATCTTCAGCCCGAACAACTCGTCGATTTCCTCATCCTTCGAGGTGAGGAAGATCACCGGCATTTCGGACTTTTGCCTCAGACGCCGCAACAGCTCCATCCCGTCCATGCGCGGCATCTTGATGTCGAGAATCGCAAGGTCGGGCGTTGCGGTCTTGAAAGACTCAAGGGCCGACAATCCATCCGTGTAGGTCTGGATGCGAAAACCCTCTGCCTCCAGCGCGATGGACACTGAAGTGAGGATATTGCGGTCGTCATCAACAAGGGCAATGGTTGGCATGGAACGGGGCTACCTCCGGAAATGTCACGACTTGGGCCGTCTCTTTGGGCCATCTCCGCGAGGAAGCAGGCGAAAGCGTGGCCGGACGCTGACAGGCACGCCACAGGGTTAGCCTGTTTCGGCCTGATGCACCATCGCTGGTGTCATGATTGCGCTGGCAAGCCACGACGCTGCAGGAAATACGGGACGAGCTGAACGTTTCCCCTTGCGCCCGGCGCAAAGACATCCGATTTGACGTCGCGGCGGTGTTGGACTATGCGCACCCCCTTCTCTTTAAGGATGTCAGACGTGGCCAGATCTGAACTCGGCACGAAGCGAGTTTGCCCCAAGACGGGCAAAAAGTTTTATGACCTCGACAAGGACCCGATCGTGTCTCCCTATACGGGCGATGTGATCCCCCGGTCCTTTTACGAGCCGCAAATCTCCAAGGCAGCAGCGCTTGCAGCTGTGGCGACCGCCGCTGCTGCGGCAGCCGCCTCCGCCCGCCCGATCCCGACGGCTGAGGATGATGGTGATCTGCCTGTCGATGACAGCACCGAACTCCTCTCGCTCGAGGAAGCGGACGAGGAACAGAGCGCAACCGGCAAGGCCGAAGTTGCGCTTGAGGATGACATCGAGGTCGATGACGAACTCGTCGCAGACGATGACGATACCTTCCTTGAAGAAGAGGAAGAAGACGCGGGCGACGTGTCTGATCTCATCGATGGCGACATTGAGGATGACGAAGAGGTCTGATCAGGCTTGATCGCTCCGGCGATCTCGTCTACCACGCCGGCCTGCCTCACTTCGGTGTGGTTCCCGGGGCCATAGCTCAGCTGGGAGAGCGCCTGCATGGCATGCAGGAGGTCAGCGGTTCGATCCCGCTTGGC
>JAIYEB010000421.1 GCA_027487195.1 Hyphomicrobiales bacterium
ACCAATGCGCTCGTCACCCTGATCGTGATTATCGAGCCAGTTGCGATTGTGCCGTTGTTTCTCGCCCTCACCCAAGGGTTTTCGGCCTCACAGCGCCGCCAGACGGCAACAAGGGCCAGCATCATTGCCTTCTTCATTCTCGCTGGCGTGGCGCTTGTTGGCGATTGGGTCTTGTCCAAGCTCGGAATTTCGTTGCCGGCCTTCCGGATTGCCGGCGGGCTCCTGCTGTTCTGGATTGCGTTCGAAATGGTTTTTCAACTGCGCGCAACGCGGAAAAGCTCAACAGCACGCGCGGCCATCGAAATCGACCATGTCAAGAATGTCGCCGCCTTCCCGCTGGCGATCCCGCTTCTGGCAGGGCCAGGCGCAATTGCCGCGGTTCTGCTTCTTGTTGGCCAGGCAAGGGGTGACGTCGCCCATATAGCCCTCCTGATTGCCATCATTGCGCTCGTGATGTTCATCTCCTGGGCGTGCCTTTTCATGGCCGAGCGGCTCGACAAACTGCTTGGCACCACCGGCAATGCCGTCTTGTCGCGACTGCTCGGCATCATTCTGGCCGCCCTCGCCGTCCAGTTCGTGGTCGACGGCATCAAGGCGATTGCAAAAATGGCCTGATCCACGCGACCAGCCAGGACGAGTGCGTAGATTGCCGCACTGCAGCGCATTCGACTCAATCTTTACGGGCCAGTAACCGCGCCCAACTAACGTCACACCCAGTGTCCGAATTGCCACGCTTCTTTGCTTGGCCGATCGGTTTGGGAGTTGATTTGATGTTGCGTCACTTGTCTTTCGTTCGCTCAGGCCTTCGTGGCACCTTCGTACGCGCAGGCCTTGCAACCATTCTTGCAGTCGGTCTGACGGCAGCAGCGGAAGCAAGGCGTGCGGCGATTGTTGTCGACGCCAACACCGGCAGGGTTCTGCACGAAAGCCAGGCCGACGCGCCACGCTTTCCCGCCTCTTTGACCAAGGTCATGACACTTTACATGATCTTTGAGCAGCTTGATGCCGGCCGGATCTCGCTGAATACGCGATTTGATGTTTCAGCACGTGCTGCAGCCCAGCAACCCTCGAAGCTCTGGCTCGAAGAAGGCTCAACGATCCGGGTTGAGGATGTCATTCTTGGCCTGGTCACACGTTCCGCCAACGATGCGGCTGTTGTCGCTGCAGAAAACATTGGCGGCAGCGTCGAAGTGTTTGCGCAGCGCATGACAGCGCGCGCGCGCCAGATCGGGATGTCACGCACAACCTTCCGCAACCCCTCGGGCTTGCCAGATCCTCAGCAAACGACAACGGCCCGCGATCTTGCCGTGCTCGGGCGCGCCATTTACGAGCGCTTCCCCCAGTATGCGCATTATTTCACCCGTCGCAGCTTCGTTTACGAGGGTGAGAGCATCCGCAATCACAACCGGCTTCTTGGTCGCGTCGAAGGCGTCGATGGGATCAAGACCGGCTACACGCGCGCCTCGGGTTTCAATCTCCTGACGTCTGCCCGCGTCGATGGTCGCCATGTCGTGGCTGTTGTTCTTGGTGGGAGTTCCGGCCGTCAGCGCGATGCCCAGATGGCATCGCTCGTCCAGCGCAACATTGTGGTTGCTTCCCGTCATCGCCAGCCCGACCGCGAATTCGCTCAGCGCCTGCGTCAACCCGCAGCGCCGATCACAACGGCTGCACGCACAGAAACACCCGCCCCTCAGCCGGCCCCTCAGCCAGCACGGGCGCCTGAAGTGGCACGTGCAACTGCACCTGCGGTTGCTACACAAGCCCCTGTAGCGCTTGCGCCGGCAGCCCCCGCGGCCGCGCCTGCAGCGCAAACCGCACAGCGTGAAATTGTTCCTCTCCCCAATGCCGTTCGGACCGCATCTGCTCAGTCAGGCGGGGTTCCTGCCATGCGCTGGCACGTGGGCCCACGTGGCACTGGCCAGCCTGTTGAAACTGCTCAGGTTCCGGCAACCACGGCATCGACGGCGCGCCCTGCGGCTGCACCGGTTGCACCACCCGCCCCACAGCCCGCCCTGTCCGGCTGGGTCATTCAGATCGCAGCTGCCTCAAACGAGCTTGAAGCACGCCGCATGTTGAATGAAGCCCGCGGTGCTGCTGGCCGCCCCCTCGCCCAGGCTCAGCCCGTGACTGAAGCTGTCAGCCGTGGTGGCTCCACACTGGTGCGCGCACGGTTTGCTGGTTTCTCGGATCGTCGTTCGGCTGATGCGGCCTGCGCTGCTCTGATCCGCCAGGACTTCGACTGCATGGCGATAAGGCTCTAACCACCAGCTCTGCCTGCCGCGTAAGTAGTGACGTTGTAAAGTGTTGAAGTAACTGGAGTTTAGCGATGCGTACGGATCAAAATGTCCTTGGCCTCGTTGACCTTGGCGGCGAGCCAGGTGCTGCCCCCCTGGTCCGGATGCATACGCTTCATCAGCGTTCTGTGGGCGGTCTTAATCGCGTCGACGTCCGCCCCCGGCTGAAGCCCCAGGATCTGGTACGCCTCTTCGTGGGTCATCGCCTCAGAACGGGCCGGTCGGCGATCCCGCGTGTCCGCGTTATGATCGACGTGTTCACGCCAGCCGGCAAACCGGCGGTCGAGATAAGCTTCGAGTAGCGCCGAGCTGTCTGCGTCCTGCCACAGTTCAGAGCGCAGCGAAAACAGTTGATCCTTGTTGAGCGACGACAGGTCACGACCGGCAAAGGGACCTGTCATGACCTTCCCCTGCATGTCACCCGTGTCATGGTCGAGCGTCATGTCGAGCGCTGCAGACTTGACGGTTGAGGACTGACCCGTCGCCTTCGGCCCGGCGTTCCAGCCAAAGGGCGCGTTCCATGCGCCGGTCTTCAGCAGCGCAAGCCCCATGGGCGCGAAGATCATTCCAAACATGTAGTTGCCGCGCACGGCGAAATAGGCCGACGCCGCAAGCAGCCCTGCCCCGCCTGCCTGCCGGGCATACTGCACAAGCTTCTTGGGATCGGTTGTCACGTATCGGCGCAACAACCAGAGCCCAAGCAACAGGACGGCACCACCGATCAGAAAAGTTGTCAGACCCAAGCTGTCCTCACGCCCTGTTGTGCTGCGTCCACTCTCGCCCGTCGTCTCGACACCGATTCGATCTCGCTATCTGACCTGGCTGAGCAACAGCCTTGCGCCATCGCCACCCCGGTATGACAGGCTTTCAAGCGCCTTGCGACCACCCGATGCGTAAGCTGCAACCGCACCCAACAGACTTTTCAACTGATGTGCGGCGCCTGCGTCAAACCGGCTCCAGGCTCCGCCGGAAAGCCGCGCAACCATCTTGAACGCCGCTTCGACCCCTGGGTCATAGCCCTCTTGGAACATGAAGCATGGCAGTTTCAATAGACCGAGTTCGCCCGCAAGGCTTGCAAGGGCGTCGACATCCTCTTCGACCGCATCGCCTACAAACACCATGGCCTGGACCCGTTCGCCCCGGGTTTCATCGCGTGCATGCAGCAAGACCCTTCGGATCTGCGTTTGGCCACCTTCAACGGTAATGCGGCGCATCAGCGTGGTCAGCGTCTCCGAATCCCTGACCCAACGCGATGCCCGGCACTCCGCAAGCCCGCGATAAAAGACGAGCTGAACATCAAGGCCGTTTCCGCCGGCATTCTGAGCCTCGCTGAACATGTCGGCCTGCAGCTTTGTTGCCAGATCCCACATGGGTTGGCGGCTCATCGTGGCATCGAGCGCAAAGATCAAACGCCCGCGACCGATCGCGGCAGCCGGTCCGACAGACTTGGCCCGGTCAAGAAACGATGCGATGTCGCCAGCCGACGAGCGCTGGCCGACGGCGCTGCCCGCGCCCTTCTTGGTGATGTCACCGCTCAATGTCAGCCAACTCCTGGCATGTTCTCGACCTTACGATGAAGAGATGGCTCTTTTCGCGCCAACCGCAAGCCTGAACCGGAAATTGGGTGTGCGGTAATCGAGATCAGGGCTTTTCATCTGCGCTCAGGTGGGTAAGTGTCCATCCGCCACTCTGGTCGGGAACTCCGGCCGGAGCCATTTTCGATGAAATTCAGTCTTTTTGTGGCTTTAAATCTGTCCTGACTTGGTTTATATCGCCAAAGTCGAGTTAAGGCTGATCGGCCCGGCTCGCGTCGATGACGTTGTCCGGCGCTCGCGTCGGTGACACGTCCCGGCGCAGAGCTCAAGTCCTCCCGTCCAAGACATCGATGCCAAACTGCCGACTCTCGTGTCGGTGTCACATAGATGGTTCCCTGAAAGGAACGAAGTTATGCCGATCGGTACAGTTAAGTGGTTCAACAGCACCAAGGGTTACGGCTTTATCCAGCCGGATCAGGGTGGTCCTGATGTGTTCGTGCACATCTCTGCCGTTCAGCGCGCCGGCATGGCGGGTCTGAACGAAGGCCAGAAGATCAACTACGAACTCGTTGCGGACCGTCGCACGGGCAAGAGCTCTGCTGATCGCCTTCAGCCGGTCTGAACCCTCGCGGCACTCGACGCCGCGGTTATATGCATAAAGAAGCCGCTGTGCCGGACGGGTGCAGCGGCTTTTTTTGTTTGATCTTCTGCGCGGTCGAAGGCAGCACCAAAGCAGCCCGCGACAGCGCTTAAGTCCGCGCCATAGCCCGTCTAGAGCGGGATATTGTCGTGTTTGCGCTTCGGGCGTTCCACATGCTTGTTTCGCAGCATGGCCAGCGCGCGTGTGATCCTGCGTCGCGTGCTGTGCGGCTGGATGACTTCGTCGATGTATCCGCGCTCGGCCGCAACGAACGGCGAAAGGAAGCGGGCTTCATATTCCCGCGTCCGCTCGCTGATGGCATCCGCATCGCCTGTATCGGCGCGGAAGATGATTTCAACAGCGCCCTTTGCGCCCATCACGGCGATCTGCGCCGTTGGCCAGGCGTAGTTCATGTCAGAGCCTATATGCTTCGAGCTCATCACAACATAGGCCCCGCCAAAGGCCTTGCGTGTGATGACCGTGACCAGCGGAACGGTCGCCTGGGAAAACGCAAACAACAGCTTGGCGCCATGCTTGATGATACCGCCATGCTCCTGGGCAACGCCCGGCAGGAAACCTGGCACATCAACGAAGGTCACGATTGGAATATTGAAGGCGTCGCAGAAGCGCACGAAGCGCGCGGCCTTTCGGCTGGCGTCAGAGTCGAGCACACCCGCAAGGACCATGGGTTGGTTTGCCACGATACCAACGCTGCGTCCTTCAAGGCGCGCAAAGCCGGTAATGATGTTCCTGGCGAAATCCGTACCAATCTCGAAGAAATCCGCTTCATCGATCACCTTCGTGATCAGCTCGCGCATGTCATAGGGCTTGTTCGGGTTATCCGGGATCAACGTATCAAGCGAGGTATCGACCCGGTTTGCATCGTCAAATGACGGCACTTCCGGCACACCGTCCTCGCAGTTCGCCGGCAGAAAATCGATCAACCGACGCACTTGCAGCAACGCGTCCACATCCGTGTCAAAGGCACCATCTGCAACGGAAGACTTTGACGAGTGGACCTTGGCACCGCCAAGCTCTTCTGACGTGACCGTCTCGTTCGTCACCGTTTTCACGACTTCAGGGCCGGTGACGAACATGTAGCTCGTATCGCGCACCATAAAGATGAAGTCCGTCATCGCGGGTGAGTAGACATCGCCGCCTGCACATGGACCCATGATCACGGAGATCTGCGGGATCACGCCGGACGCGCGCACATTTCGCAAAAAGACTTCGCCGTAGCCGCCGAGCGCTGCCACACCCTCCTGGATGCGCGCGCCGCCAGCATCAAACAGGCCAATGATCGGGGCGCGGACCTTAAGCGCCATCTCCTGAACCTTGACGATCTTGGCTGCATGCGTGTCCGACAGCGACCCGCCGAGAACGGTGAAATCCTTTGAAAACACGAAAACGGTGCGCCCATTGACCGTGCCCCAGCCCGTTACGACGCCATCGCCCGGTATTTTCTCGGCCTTGTCCATGCCGAAGTCGACGCAGCGATGCTCGACGAACATGTCGAACTCTTCAAACGACCCATCATCAAGCAGAAGATCGATACGCTCCCGCGCGGTCAGCTTGCCGCGGCCATGCTGCGCCTTGGTCCGCCGCTCGCCACCGCCAAGCCGCGCATTGGCGCGTCGGGTTTCCAGCTGTTCGATGATATCTTTCATGTTCAAATCTCCGACTTTGAAAGGCGACTTACCATGTCAGGCCAGAGCCGGCTATTTGGCTGAATGACGGTGGGCTTCAAGAACAAGGGCTGCGGCTTCCATATCAGACAGTCGGAACGCGCGGCGCTTTGCTGCTTCTTCGTCCTGCCCCCAGTATTCAATGTTCCAGTCCTCATCGACATGCGCTGCTGCCCAGGCCGATGGCGCATCAAGCCGGCCTTCGAAAAGCGCAAGCGAAAGAATGGCTGAGCCGGTCAACGTCGTGATCGTATGGAAGGCCGCAAGACCCAGCGGCTTTGAAGGCAGCGCGAGACCAAACTCATCGAGCAAGGCCTTGGCTTGCTGAACATGTCCAACGCCATGCGTGATCGCAAAGGCTACGCCGAGACGCTCAGCTGCCCAGGTCAGCACCGGGTCCCAGCTGGCGCGCTGGCGATCCACCAGGCTCGCCGGCGCTTCGGCGCGGTAGCACAACAGGTCAGAGCTTGCGAACCGCACGATCTCAGCCGCAACCGGTGCCGGATCGCGAGACACACCGTCGATCGAAGTGCACACAAGCCGCGTCAGCGGCATGAGGGCTGGATCGATGTGGTTGCCAACAGCAGCCCATTCGGCAGCAAGCGCCTCGGCGACAAGGCCGCTCTCCACGACGAGTGGCATCCTCGCAGGCGTTCGAGCCGTTTTCCCGTCAAGCGCAATGGCAAGGCCGTCGGCGACTTCCAGCACGCTGACCGCCTTGTAGAAGCGTTTCGGCAGGACTGGACGCATGTTGAGCTGCGCAGAGCGCATGGGGTCATCGGGCGTATCGCTCATACCGCAAGCAACTCCGCAAGGTCTTCGAACCGATCAAGGACAGCTGCCGCACCAATGGCCTGAAGCACGTCGACGGCTTCAAACCCCCATGTCACGGCAACAAAGGGAATACCTGCCGACTTCGACATCTCGGCATCGAAGGTGGAATCGCCAACAAACAGGGTGTTCCCGGCAGAGATCCCTGTGTCTGCAAGGGCTGCCCGGAGCATGGCCGGATCAGGCTTTGAAGGCTGTTCCTCTCCACACTGGACCGTGTTGAAGAGACCCTGCCAGCCGTGACGCTCAAGAAGCGGCTCAATCCCCCGGCGCGCGCGCCCGGTTGCCAACCCCAGGACGATGTCATCACGCTTGGCCAAGGCGCGGAGCGTGTCATCAACGCCGGGATAAAGCGGCTCACCCCATGAAGGATCAGCGCGCAAGGCCCGGACATGCGTGCGGTAAAGCTCTGCGAGCGCCTCTCGCGGGCCAGAAGGTCCCACCAGCGCAAGGAACGTCTCCTCAAGAGACAGACCAACCGTTGCAAGAATGGCCGCTTCGCTTGGGGGTGGCATCTCGAGTGCTGCAAAAGCGCGCCGGTGGCCTTCCAGGATCACCTTGCGGCTGTCCACCAATGTGCCATCGATATCTAGCAGCACGAGCCGCCTATTCATCCGGCGCGTCCTCAATCGGATCTTCGCGCGTATCATCAAGACCGAGGAGCGAGAATGTCTGCCGGATGTGTGGCGGAAGCTCAGCCCTGACATCGATGAGCTTGCCGGACGGCAGTTCCAGAACAAGCCGGCGCGCATGCAGGTGCAAACGGTTCTGGATTCCACCGGGCAAGGCCCAATTTTCAATATCGAAGTATTTTGGATCCCCGAGGATTGGATGGCCGATATGGGCCATATGCACCCTGAGCTGGTGTGTGCGACCGGTGACGGGCTTCAGTGACACCCAGGACAGCGTCTGCGCCGACGTCTCAGCAACCGCGTAGTAGGTCAGCGCATGCTGTGCGCCGGGCTCGCCGTGCCGGGCAATGTGCATCTTGTCGTCGCCATTCACGTCCTTGCCCTTGGCAAG
>JAIYEB010000051.1 GCA_027487195.1 Hyphomicrobiales bacterium
CTACCTGGCTGCGCTCGCAAGCCTGTCCATGCGCGGCTGAACACCTAGCAGCGGACCAATCCGTGCGATGATGCGCCCCGCCGTCGGTGCCGCGTTGAGACCAGCGGTCGCCGCGCCGTTGGTTTCCGGAACCGCTTGCGGCTCATCAAGCATGACGAACACGATGTAGCGTGGCGAATGCATCGGGAACGCTGCAAGGAACGATGTCAGGCGCTTGTCCTTGGCGTAGACGCCATTGACGACCTTCTCGGACGTTCCGGTCTTGCCACCGACGTCAAAGCCTTCCGCATCGGCACGCCGTGCGGTTCCGCGCTCGACATTGGCGCGGAACAGGGTGCGCATATGTACACTCGTCTGTGGGCGGATAATCTGAACAGCGTCTTCACGCGCTTCAGCCTCGGTGCGGGCGAGGAAGGTCGGCCGGATCAGCAGGCCGCCATTGACCAGCGCAGCGCCACCCTGGACAGCCTGCAGCGGCGCGACGGTCATGCCGTGGCCATAGGAGATCGTCGCTGTCGAAACCGGCACCCACTGGCGCGGATATTGTGGCTCGGCTGACTCAGGCAACTCGGTCCGCAAGCGATCAAAGAAGCGGAAGCGACGCAGGAACTCCTGATGCTGCTGAACACCCAGCGCCAGCGCCATGCGCGCTGAGGCAATGTTCGAGGAGTAAGTGAACGCCTCCGTGAAATCGAGCCAGCGATGCTGGCCCCGGAAGTCGTTGATCGAAAAGCCACCGACCTGAATGGCCGAGCGGGCATCAATCCGGTCCGCCATGGAGAACCGACCGGAGTCGAGCGCCATGGCAGCGGTGAAGGACTTCATGGTCGATCCGAGCTCGAACGTGCCCGTGGTCACCCGGTTGATCCGGTCCGGCAACAGGGCCTCGCGCGGGTCATTTGGATCATAATCCGGCAGCGACACCATCGAGACGATTTCGCCCGTGCGCGCATCCATCACGACACCAGCTGCCGCAATGGCGCGATAGCGGTGCATGGCGTCGGTCAGCTCGGCGTGAACCGCGTGCTGCACCCTGAGATCGAGAGCAAGCCGCACCGGCTCGGGCCGCTCAGACGTGCCGCGTGCCATCGTTGGCTGCAACTGCCGATGCGCATCGACCCAACGCTCCAGACCAGCAATACCCTGGTTGTCGACGTTGACATGGCCAATCAAATGGGAGGCTGTGCGACCGTTGGGATAAACGCGGCGGTTTTCGTCGGTAAAGCCGATGCCAGGCAGTCCGAGGCGGTGAACCGCTGCGCGCTCGGCAGGAGAGATCTCACGCTTCAGCCAGACGAAACCGCGCCCGGACGCGAGCTTTTCGCGCAGTTCGCGCACGTTGAGGCTCGGAATGGTTTCGGCGAGAAGCTCTGCCGCTTCATCGGCGTCGATGATGCGGCGAGGCTCGGCAAACAGCGAGGGTTGGCGCACATCGGTTGCGAGGATGACGCCGTTTCGGTCAAGCACGTCGGGGCGAACAACCGCCGCCGTATCATTGTTGACCACCCGCGCCACGCGCTGCTCGGGGTAGAGTGCGAGTTGAACCAGCCGACCGGCAATGACCGCGTAGATGCCGAAGAACAGCACCATCGCAATGACAATGCGGGAACGACCCTTGTCGAGGCGGCGCTTGTGAATGCCATCAAGTGTGAGCTGACGCGGTCCCGCCTGCTCCTTCTGAACCTCACCTGACATCACTCACGCTCCGCTTAACGCTGACCAAACGACTGAGGCAACAAAGACATGGGACCACCGGGCGTCGGTGCTGGCGCTTGGGCGCGCGCCGCGGGCGGTGGTGTCGCAGGCCGGGCCTGCGCAACAGTTGGAGCTGGACGCGGAGGCGGCGTCTGCGCGCGCTGCACCCGTTCGGGCGGCGGCGATGGCGCCCGCGCGGTCTGCACTGCCGGGCGAACCGGCTGGGCGCGCGGGACAGGCGCCGGCAAGGGCGCAAGCCTGATCCCGCCTTCACGCTCGATCGAGGCAATGAACAGGCCAAGATCCATCGGGCGTTGCGGAATTTCATGCGGCAAGGCGAGCGCCGCAACATTCTGCGGGCGCATGTCGCGCAGATGGCGCTCGGCCAGCGACTGCAAGCGCTGGGGTTGATTGAGGTGGGCCCATTCGGCGCGCAGAATGCCGATCATTTCGCGCTCGCGTTCCATTTCGCGAGACAGCTCGGTAGACCTGCGCGTCAGGCGCTCAGCCTCGTGCTTGACGTTGTAGACGTAGCTTGCCGCAGCCATGACCGACGCGAGCAAAAGAACACCGAGAAGCCGGATCATCGCCGCCCTCCCTCGAGACTGAGGCGTGGAACGCCAAGTGCCGCCAGATCCAGATCATGGGCTGGCGCATCCGTGCGGATCGCAGCCCTGAGTTTTGCCGAGCGCGCGCGTGGATTGGCCGCGACCTCGGCATCAGTTGGATCGACCGGGCGTTTGGACGTGACGGTGAAAGACGGCGCCGTCAGGATGGCTTCGGGCAAATGCCTTGAGCCGCGCGGCGGATTTGCCCGTGCGGTCAGAAATGACTTCACGATGCGGTCTTCCAGCGAATGAAAGGTCACAACCACCAGACGACCGCCCGGCTTCAGGATCCGCTCCGCAGCAGCCAGCCCCTCGCCAACCTCATCAAGCTCGGCGTTCACGGCAATACGCAGCGCCTGAAAGGTTCGCGTTGCCGGATGCGAGGGATCGGCCGGGTGCTTGCCAACAATGGCGCCAACAAAGTCGGCGAAGTCGAGTGTGCGGGTGAAGGGCTGCTCGGCGCGGCGGCGCACGATGCCAGCCGCGACACTGCGCGAGCGACGCTCCTCGCCGTAGAGATAGATGAGATCAGCCAGGGTTTTTTCCGGCAGCTTCGCAACGAGATCAGCTGCGCTGACGCCGTCCCC
>JAIYEB010000309.1 GCA_027487195.1 Hyphomicrobiales bacterium
CGTTAGGGCTCAATGCCCAAACGCCGCTTGCATCAGGCGTTTTGTGTAGTCTTCGCGCGGCGCGCCCATGATCTCGGCCGTTGGGCCTTCCTCGACCACACGCCCGCTCTTCATGACCATGACATGGTCGGACATGGCCCGCACGACCGCCAGGTCGTGGCTGATGAACACATAGGCCAGCCGATTTTTCTCCTGCAATTCCCGCAACAGGTCGATAATGGCGCGCTGAACCGTGCGATCCAATGCGGATGTGGGTTCATCAAGCACGACGAGCTTGGGCTTGAGGATCATCGCGCGGGCAATGGCGATTCGCTGGCGTTGCCCCCCGGAAAACTCGTGCGGAAACCGGTTGCGCGCGGACGGATCGAGCTGGACTTCCAGCAGCGCTTCGGCTGCGCGCTGATCGCGATCCTGGCGCGAAAGGCTCGGCTGATGAACCAGCAGCCCCTCGGTAATGATTTCACCCACCGTCATGCGCGGCGATAGCGAGCCAAACGGGTCCTGAAACACGAGCTGCATCGAGCGGCGCAATGGGCGCAGTTCGGACCTTGTGAGCGGCGTCAGCGCGCGGTCCTCAAAGCGCACAAGACCTGACGCCGGCAGAAGGGCCAGCAAGGCCCGGCCAAGGGTCGATTTTCCTGACCCGGATTCGCCCACGACCCCGAGCGTCTGCCCGTCCCTGAGCGACACCGAGACCTGATCGACCGCCTTCAGCTCAAACGGCTTTCGAAAGGTTCCCGCCGGAATCTTGAACGTCACCGACACCTTGTCGCCCGTGAGCAGAATCGGAGCGCTTGCAGGAACCGCAGCTTTGGTTCCGGTTGGCTCGGCATCGAGCAGCATACGCGTGTAGGCGTGCGTGGGCTTTTCAAACACATCTTTCGTTTCGCCCGCCTCGACAACAACGCCGCTGCGCATCACGACAACCCGCGAGGCAAACCGGCGCACAATCCCGAGGTCATGCGTGATGAAGATGATCGCGAGGCCAAGGCGCTTCTGCAAATCCGCCAGAAGCGCGAGGATTTCGGCCTGAATCGTGACATCAAGCGCTGTTGTTGGTTCATCCGCAATGAGCACATCCGGATCATTTGCAATCGCCATGGCGATCATGACGCGTTGGCGCTGCCCGCCGGAGAGCTGATGCGGATATTGCCCGAGGCGGCGCTCCGGCTCCGGGATCTGGACAAGGGTCAGGAGTTCGAGCGCCCTTGCCCGCGCAGCCTCGCCCGACAATTTGCCATGATGGCGCAACGGCTCGGCCAACTGGTGCCCGATTGTAAACAGCGGATCGAGCGACGTCATGGGCTCCTGGAAGATCATCGTGATCTTGCGCCCGCGCACGCTGTTCAGCGCCGAAGTCGAACGTCCGAGCAGTTCCTGGCCCGCATAGATCACCGAACCTTCGACGACACCGTTCGAGGCCACAAGCCCAATGGCAGCCATAACCGTCTGACTTTTGCCGGACCCGCTCTCACCGACGACCGCAAGCGTTTCACCACGAGACACCGCAAACGACACGCCTTTGACAGCATGCAACTCACCGGCATTGGTGCGAAAGCGCACGTGCATGTCGCGGATGGCGAAGATCGGCTCAGCCATTCCTAACGATCCTTCGGATCAAGCGCATCGCGCAGGCCATCGCCAAGGAAGTTCAGGGCAAAAAGCGTCGAAGTCAGGAAGACCGCAGGCCAAAGCAGCATCCATGTCGCGCCCTGAATGTTGCGTGCACCATCGTTGATCAGCACGCCCCAACTCGTCATGGGCTCCTGCACGCCAAGGCCAAGGAACGACAGGAAGCTCTCGAGCAGGATCACCTTCGGCACGAGCAGCGTCATGTAGACGACCACGGGGCCCAGCGTGTTTGGCACGATGTGGCGGGCAAGAATGCCCTTTGAACCAACGCCCAGCGCTTCCGCAGCCTGCACAAACTCCTGGCGCTTGAGCGACAGGGTTTGCCCACGCACGATCCGCGCCATGTCGAGCCACTCGATCGCGCCGACAGCCAGAAACATCAGGACGAAGTTTCGTCCGAAAAACACCACAAGCAGGATCACGAAGAAAATGAACGGCAGCGAATAGAGCACATCCACGATGCGCATCATGATCGCATCCGTGCGCCCGCCGATAAATCCCGAGATCGCGCCGTAGCTGACACCAATCACCAGCGCCACAAACGTTGCCAGAAGGCCAATCGACAGCGACACACGCCCTGCAATCAATGTGCGGGTCAGAAGGTCGCGGCCATTGCCGTCTGTGCCAAACAGGAAATACTTCCATTCGATGGGCGCCTCGATCACGAGCCGGCGCCCTTCTTCATGCCGCTCGACGACGCGCGCGGCATGAAACAGATCGGAGCGGTCAAAGAACGCCAGATTGCGCTCATCGATAGCGCGTTGCGGCGAAACGAGCGTCACCCTGACGGTCTCACCGCGCATTTCAACGGTTTCGGCACGGGCCCGGATGCGCGCGGCCACCCGTTCGACACCAGGCCCAATCTGCTCGGCATGGGGATAGGCCGACAGGCTTGGCTGAAGCCGGACATAGTCCGTGTAGACGCGATCATAGGGGTGCGGCGACACCATGGGGCCGATGATCGAGACAATCGTCATCAGCACAAGAAAGATCAGCGAAGCCGTTGCAGCCTTGTTGGCAATCAGGCGTCCGCGCGCATCTGCCCAAAGCGATGTGCCTTTGACGCGTGCGGTGGATGCCACGGTGCCGCTCATCCCTCAAACCTCACGCGGGGGTCGAGGACCGCATAGAGCACGTCGACAATCAGGTTGAAGACCAGAACGAAGACCGCGACGAGCACAACAGTTCCCATAACCAGCGTGTAGTCGCGATTCAGCGCCCCTTCGACAAAGTAGCGCCCGACGCCCGGCAGGGAGAAAATGTTCTCAACCACAATGGACCCGGTCAGGAGCGCCGCCGCCGCCGGGCCGAGATAGGACACAACCGGCAACAGGGCGCCGCGCAAGGCATGACGGGTGATGGTGAGCGTTGGAAGCCCTTGCGACCTCAGCGTGCGGATGTGATTGGCGCGCAGCGTTTCGATCATGGCAGCCCGCGTGAGCCGGGCAACAACCGCAACCTGCGGGAGGGCAAGCACCAGAACCGGCATGATCAGGTTTCGGATCGCACCATCGTTCCAGCCCCCGAGCGGCAACCAGGCAAGCGTCAGCCCGAACACGATCTGAAGGATCGGACCGACAACGAACGTCGGCACCGTGATGCCCATGGTCGCGAACACCATCACGGAATAGTCGGCAGACCGGTTCTGCTTGAAGGCTGCGATCGAGCCAAAAACGACGCCGATCATCAGCGCAAGCCCAAGCGACAGAAGACCAATCGTGATCGAGACCGGCAGCCCCGACATGATCAACTCGGAGACGGTAAAGTCGCGCAGAATGAAAGAAGGACCGAAATCTCCGCGAAGCAGCCCACCGAGGTAGAGCGCATATTGCATCCACAAGGGCTGATCGAGCCCGAAGTGGCGGTTGAGATTGGCCAGCACAACCTCATCGAGCTGTTGCTCGACATCAAACGGCCCACCCGGCGCAAAGCGGATGAGAAAGAACGACAGCGTCACGATCACGAACAATGTCGGGATCGCAGACGCCAGACGCTTGAGGATGTAGATCAGCACGGTTCAAGCAGCAGGCGCCGGGGGGTCTCCCCGGCGCCGGCCAGAACTCAGTTCGTCAGTGACATGTAGCGCGACGCAAAGGCGGCGCGGGGATTGCCGACAAAACCTTGCAAGCGCGAGGACACAAGGTTGCGGTTGGTGAAGTACAGGAACGGCGCATAGACCTGCTCCTCACTCACCATGGCAGCCGCCTCGCGCAGGATGACGGCCCGGCGCTCCAGGTTTCCTTCCGCCGCGGCCCGAGCCATGATGGCGTCGTACGCCGGGCTGACCCAACGCGAATAGTTCAACGTGTTTGTGCTCTCGAGCAAAAACAGGAAGTTCTGCGCGTCGTTGTAGTCCGCGATCCAGCCGGCACGCGCGACGTCCATATCGCCACGCTCACGCAGGAAGTTGAAGTGGGTGCGCGCATCGGTCGAGATGAACGTCGTCTCCACGCCGATCTGCTTCCACTGGTCCGCAATCGCGATCATTGAGGCGCGGTTGTTGTCGGTCATGTTGAAACGGATCTGCACCTTCAGCGGGTTGGCCGCCGTGAAGCCTGCTTCGCGTAACAGCGCCTTGGCACGCTCTTCACGGTCAATGGCCGAGAGATTGACCCAGGACGGCTGCGGCGCTTCGCCGAAATTGCTCATGCCAGGCGGAATGAAGCTGGTCGCGGCGATGGCCGTTCCCTGCCAGATCTGCTCGGCGATGAACTCGCGATCGATCGCCATGGACAGCGCCTGACGCACCCGGCGGTCGCTGAACGGCGCCTTTGCCGTGTTGAAGGCCATGTAGTGGGTTCCAAGAAGCGGGGTGACCGAGACCTGGTTGCCAAGCTGCTGGCGAAGCTGGCGCAGCTGATCTGCCGGGATATCAACGGTGAGATGCAGCTCACCCGCCACAAAGCGACGCGCGCCGGCGGCCGTATCGCGGATCGGAATGTGGTTCACGATGTCGATGCGCACGTTGGCGGCATCATGGAACGCCGGGTTCTTCCTCAGGCGCACATGCGACCCGGGCGACTGCTCCAGGAGCGTATAGGCGCCGTTTGAAACCTTGTTGCCGGCGCGCACGAACGCTTCGCCATGCTGGCGCACACTTGCGGGATGGACCGGCAGCGCCGTCTGGTGCGTGAGCAGTTCAAGGAAGAACGGCACCGGCGTGTTGAGTGTGATCTCAAGGGTCGTTGCATTGACAGCGCGAACGCCCAGCTGATCGACGCTCGCACCCTGGTTGCGGTTGATCCGCTCGGCATTCAGGATCGGAAACAGGATCGAAGCGTACTGCGCTGCGGTTGCGGGATCGACGACGCGGCGCATCGAGAACACGAAGTCCTCGGCTGTGACAGGATCGCCGTTCGACCAGCGCGCATTCGCCCTGAGGAAGAACGTGTATGTCCGCCCGTCAGCGGAGCGCTCCCAGCGCTCGGCGACACCTGCGGCCACCTGACCACGGTTGTCGTGGATCAGAAGACCCTCATAAAGATCGCGCAGGACATGCGCATCGGTCACGGTCGAGGTCTTGTGTGGATCAAGCGTTGTTGGATCGCCATCAAGTCCGCGATTGAGCGTAACCTGCGCCATGGCGCCAATTGTGGTGCCGGCCAGAAGCGCCACAGCCAGAGCCGCGCGCCGGGTGAATGTAAGCAAGGACATGAGCTACCCCCTCTCGTTGTTCCGCTCTTTTGATCCGACCACGAAATGACGCAGACGGGAAGAGGGGATGAGGGCGCGAAAACGACCAACCCAACCGGGAGGCTCAGCTTTCCCGAATGAACGACGCCAGGTGTCGTGCCCGGCGCATCTCCTAGGGATGAAAATGCCCCGGTAGAGGAGGCTCAATCCTCGATCTTGAGCGCCGCAATGAAGGCTTCCTGCGGAATTTCAACGCGGCCGAACTGGCGCATCCGCTTCTTGCCCTCTTTCTGCTTTTCCAGAAGCTTGCGCTTTCTGGTGATATCGCCGCCGTAGCATTTGGCGGTCACATCTTTCCTGAGCGCCCGCACGGTTTCGCGCGCGATGATCTTTCCGCCAATCGCAGCCTGGATCGGGATCTGGAACATGTGCGGTGGAATGAGTTCCTTCATCTTCTCGCACATGGCGCGGCCACGCCCTTCGGCGCGGGTGCGGTGCACCAGCATCGACAGCGCATCAACTGGCTCGGCATTGACCAGCATGGACAGTTTCACGAGGTCCCCCTCGCGATAGTCGATCAGGTGATAGTCGAAGGACGCGTAACCCTTCGAGACCGACTTCAGCCGATCATAAAAATCGAACACTACCTCGTTCAGCGGCAGCTCATACTCAACCTTGGCGCGCGTGCCGATATAGGCCA
>JAIYEB010000079.1 GCA_027487195.1 Hyphomicrobiales bacterium
AAGCGCGTGACCGTCTATCAACCGCGACAGGCTGATCGCGTACTCGATGCAGGCTCTCTCGTGTCTGGCATTGCTTTCGCGCCCAAAGGCTTCCGGCTTGCGCTCGCGCGTTATGGTGGCGTGACGCTTTGGTATCCCAACCTGCCGGAAGCGATCCCGGAAGATTTGAAGTGGAAGGGCTCGCACATCGACATTGCCTTCTCGCCCAATGGGTCGTTTCTGGTCACCTCCATGCAGGAGCAGGCGCTTCACGGTTGGCGGATGTCGGACAAGGCGCACATGCGCATGACGGGCTATCCGGGGAAGACGCGCTCGATGCATTTCGACCATCGCGGCGATTGGCTTGCGACCAGCGGCGCAGAAGCGGCCGTGCTCTGGCCGTTCAAGACCAATGACGGCCCCATGGGCAAGGCCCCCAAGGAGGTGGCGTTCCAGCGCAATACGACTGTGACGTGCGTGGCGTTCCATAAGGCCGCCGATGTGCTGGCGGTTGGGTATGCCAACGGGCGGGTGGCGCTTGTGCGCATGTCCGATGAGGCGGAACTTGAGGCCATCGCACCCGCTGGATCTGCGATTGCAACGCTTGCTTGGTCGCCAACGGGCAGGCTGCTGGCCTGGACCACAGAAGAAGGGCGCGCCGGCCTGTTCCCGACAGCGCAGGGCGCTGGTTGATGCTTGGATTCTTCAAGAAGCCGGACCTCGGGAAACTCGAAGCGGGCGATCGCATCAAAGCCGACGTGCGCCGCATTCTCTCGATCGACGAGGACGTTACGGTCTCAGTGAACGAGATCGAGTGTGGTGATCCGGCCTGCCCGGGCGGTATCGAGACGGTGATCTTGATCCGGCACAAGGGCCAGCCCATGCGCGCAGCCAAGGTTCCGGGTGGCTTTGAATATGCAACGCCTGAGGCCTTGCAGAAAGCCCTGGGCGTCGTCTGATGGCACGGCCAAAATCTCCGTGCATTTCTGTCTGCAGGTTTGACGGTCGCACAGGCTGGTGCGTTGGATGCGGACGCACATTGCCCGAATGCAAGGACTGGAAGACCGACACACCGTTTCGTTTGAGCCGGATCGAGCGAGATCTGCCACGTCGCCTCAAGGCCTTGTCGCAGCGCGGTATAGCCGTGGGCGAGGATGCCGAGGTCGAAGCGTGACAGGCGTCGACATTGAGATACGGCGGCTTCTTGCCAGCGATGTGCAGGATTTTCTGACGATCAGGCTTGCAGCCCTTGCAGATACGCCGGACGCCTTTGGCTCAACCGCGTTTGAGGAGCGCTCAAAACCCGTTGCCGCCCAGGCCGAGCGTGTCGCGTCGTCGCACATGTTCGGGGCCTATTGCGGCACCGAGATTGTCGCGATGGCGGCGATTACGCCTTACTCGACAACAAAAGAGCGTCACAAAGGCTATCTCTGGGGCGTCTTCATAGCGCCCGCGCACCGAGGCAAGGGCCTTGGCGATGCCCTGCTTTCAACGGTTCTGGCGTCTGCTCGCGCTGATGTCGAACAGGTCATGCTGTCCGTGCTTGAAGACAACCACGCCGCCATTGCCCTTTATGAGCGACATGGCTTCAGGCGCTACGGTGTCGAGCCACGCGCACTAAAAAGCGGAGAGCGCTATCAGAACGAAGCCCTGATGGCGCTGATGTTTGCTTCAGACAAGCCGACGAGAAACGCCGGCGCAGACAAAAGCTGAGTTCAGGCCTTGGGAAGCGTTGCCGGCTGGCTCGGCTGCGCTGCATCTGCAACAGCGGTCACCTGCTCGGGCTTGGCTGGGTCAGCCTCGGCAATGCCCTTCTTGAAGTTGGTGATGCCCTTGCCAAGATCACCCATAAGCGACGAAATCTTGCCGCCGCCGCCAAACAGCACCAGCACGAGTGCCGCGACGACCAACCAATGCCACAAGCTCATTGCGCCCATGATACACTCCCATTTCATACGAGCCCGTGAGGGCTCAATCCAAGACCAAGGTATGACCTTATAAGCTCGGTTATATCCGAGGATGGCGCGCCTGACAGTACGTGTTCCTATCAACCCCGCCAGAAGCGCGGGGCAAACAACACGAGCACGGTGAAGAGTTCAAGGCGCCCGATCATCATGGCAAAAGACAGGAGCCAAAGCACGGAATCCGGAAATGCCGTGAAGTTTCCAGCAGGCCCCACGATGGGCCCAAGGCCTGGGCCAACGTTGGACAAGGCCGCGATGGTGGCGGAAAACGCGGTCAGCATATCAAAGCCGAAGGCGGTGATGATGAGCCCGATGACCACAAACACGAGCATGTAGATCGCCATGAAGTGAAACACCGACAGCACAAGCTCGTCTGACACAGGCCGCCCGTCATAGCGCATCACGACGACCGAGTTTGGGTAGACGGTACGCAGCAGGTTTGCCTTGACCGCTTGCCAGACAATGACGAGCCGGAAGGTCTTGACGCCGCCAGCCGTCGACCCGGTGCAGCCGCCGAGGAACATCACGATGAACAAGAGGGCATCGGAAAACGGGCCCCAAGCCGTGTAATCATTCGCGACAAAGCCCGTCGTGGAGATCAGCGATACAACGTTGAAAAGCGCGTTTCGAAGCGCCTCAAGCCCCGTTGCAAGCCCCATGACTTCCTGGTGAGCCCAGAGTGCTGCGGTAAACACAGCAACAAGACCCAGAAAGGCCAGGATCTGCTTGTCGCCAAAGAAGCGACGGGGCGTGCCCCTGATGAGGTAGAGGTAGGTGAGAAACGGCAGGGAGCCGAGCAGCATGAAGATGATGGCGACCCATTCGATGGACGGGTTTTTGTAAAACCCCAGAGAGGCATCCTTGGTGGAAAAGCCACCGGTCGAAATGGCCGGCAGAGCATGGCAGATCGCATCAAAGAACGACATGCCGGCAAAGGCGAACGCGAAGGTGCAGATCACAATCAGCACGAGGTAAATGCCAATGATGGCACCGGACATCTGGGCCACGCGCGGAACGAGCTTCTCGCCCCTGTCGGAACTCTCAGTCCGAAACAGCTGCATGCCCCCGATGCGCAGCATGGGCAGGATCGAGATCGCCAGCACAATGATCCCGACGCCGCCAATGCCCTGCAGCAAGGCGCGCCACAGCAGGATGCCCTGCGAGGCATTGTCGAGCCCGACGAGGACTGTTGAGCCGGTCGTTGTCAGCGCCGACATGGCCTCAAAGTAGGCGCCGGCATAGGAAGGCCTGAAAGCGGACATCCAGATCGGCAAGGCCGCAAAGCCCGCCATGACCGTCCACGACAGGGTCGTGAGCAAAAAGGCTTGCCGCAACGATAAGGTCACACCGCCGGATTGGCGACCCGTGATCCAGAGGCCAACCCCGACAAAGATGGTCAGTACGCCTGAGCCCACAAAAGACTGCCAATGCCTGTCATCGCCAAGGGCATCGACGATTGCCGGCACGAACATCAAGGTGCCGAGCGTCGATAACAGGACACCGCAAACGGTGTTAATGGGCCGAAAATCGAGCACAGATGCCTCAGTTCAGCGTCTTTTGTGCGTAGGGGCTGTCAAGCGAGAAGGCTGGCACGTCGATCTCGAAGCGAAGACCTGAACTCGCCTTCATGAGGTAGGTGCCAACCATGATGCCGGAAGGCGTGGAAAGCGGGCAGCCGGACGTATAGCTGAAGCTGTCGCCGGGCTTGAGAACGGGCTGTTCGCCCACGACGCCCGGCCCCTTGATCTCCTCAAGGTGGCCCTGCCCGTCCGTAATCTTCCAATGGCGCGACAACAGCTGAACCGTTTCAGGGCCATCGTTGGTGATGACAATTGTGTAGGACCACATGAACTGCGCTTCCGAGGGGTCCGAGCGTTCATCCAGGAATCGGGGCTCCACCGAGACCGAGATACCACGGGTGGTGCGCTGATAGCTCATGGTCGCCTCTCGCGTACGCCGGCCATGCCGGTTGATTCAGCCCCCCGAAAGAGCCGACACAACGTCTTCCCACAAATCCTCGAGATGCTCCAGACCAATGGAGAGCCGAACGAGACCTTCGCCAATGCCCATTTCAGCGCGCGCTTCAGGCGTAAAGCGCTGATGGGTTGTCGTCGCGGGATGCGTGATCAGGCTCTTGGCATCGCCGAGATTGTTCGAGATGCGGATAAGCTTCAGGGCATTCATGAAGCGGAAGGCCGCGTCGCGCCCGCCTGGCACGTCAAACGCAATCAATGTTCCGCCTGCGGCCATCTGCCGGCGCGCAATCGCGGCCTGGGGGTGATCTGCCCGTCCGGGATAGAGCACCCCGCTCAGACGTGGATCGCCGGCCAGACGATCTGCCATGTGCTGTGCTGTGACGCATTGACGCTCAACCCGCACAGCCAGGGTCTCAAGGCCCTTCAGCAGCACCCACGCATTGAAAGGCGAAATCGCCGGGCCTGTCTGGCGAAGCGGTGTCGCGTAGGCGTCCTTCATCAACTGCTCGCTGCACAAGATCACGCCGCCAAGGCAACGCCCTTGACCGTCAATGTGCTTTGTCGCGGAGTAGACGACAACATCCGCACCGAGCGCGAGCGGCTTTTGCAGCAACGGCGTTGCAAAGACATTGTCGACCACGAGCAAGGCGCCGGCCGCCTTCGCAAGCTTGGCGATCTCAGCAATATCGTAGACATCAAGCGTTGGATTTGTCGGGCTTTCAAGAAACAGAACCTTGGTTTCAGGCCGGATCGCGGCCTTCCAACTCGCAAGGTCAGAGCCCTCCACAAGGGTTGAGGCAACACCGTAGCGCGGCGCCCATTCTTCGCAGACATAGCGGCACGACCCAAACAGCCGGCTCGCAGCCACGATATGGTCGCCAGCCTTCACAAGACCCATGATGGCCATCGTGATCGCAGCCATGCCCGTTGCAGTTGCGCGCGCGGCCTCGGCCCCTTCGAGAAGCGCCATCCGGCTTTCAAACATCTGCACGGTTGGATTGGAAAACCGCGAATAGATGAAGCCAGGATCTGACCCTTCGAACCGGGCAGCGCACGTCTCGGCATCGGGGTAAACGAACCCCTGGGTCAGGAACAAGGCTTCCGATGTCTCGCCAAAACTGGAGCGCAGCGTTCCGGCATGGACAAGCTGGGTTTCGGGACGGAAAGCGCGTGGCGGCTGGGACATGAATGATCTCCGGGGATTTAGTTCGATAAAACGAACGTATCGTCCGGTCAATCATTCATGCGTCGATTGTGCGTCTCGACGCCAGCCGTTCAGTCATGCATCCTTTGGCATGGCCGACGATAGCACACCGTTTTGGAAGACCAAGACGTTGGAAAACATGACTCCGAAGGAGTGGGAGAGCCTGTGCGACGGGTGTGCGCGCTGCTGCCTGTCGAAGCTCGAAGACGAAGACACGGGCGATATTGCGACGACATCGGTCGCTTGCGATCTTCTCGACGGAGAGGCCTGTCGGTGCACGGACTACCCAAACCGCTCGACGCGGGTTCCAGACTGCGTGACCCTGACACCGCATGAGGTGCGCACGCTGGTCTGGTTGCCGCCGACATGTGGCTATCGCCTCGTTGCGGAAGGCAAGGACCTGTACTGGTGGCACCCCCTGCTTTCGGGAGACCCCGATACGGTGCATGCAGCAGGCGTCTCAGTCAGAGGGCGTATATCTACTTATGAGCGGAACCTCCGTCCGGAAGATTACGAATGGCATATCGTTGATTGGCCCAGGCAGTTGCCATTAAAAGCACGGCGTCGACCGCGTAATCCAAAAGTTTAGTGCGCTCTAAGGGCACTTGGACGGAAAGCCACGTATTTTTTTTACAGTCTGTATACGCCCCCTGCTCCAGTCTCTTGGCAGGAGACCTTCCCATGCCACGTACGCTTACGCTTGCCACCAGAATTGTCGGTGGCCTTGTTTTCTTGTTCCTCGCTCTTGCCGCTGTCACAGCGGCAGGTTTTGTTTCAACGCGCCAGGCCGCCACCGCGCTGGACGATGT
>JAIYEB010000321.1 GCA_027487195.1 Hyphomicrobiales bacterium
CGAAGAACGCTCTAGCGTCCGCGATATGGCTGAACGCCCTGATCCGGCACCCAAAGTGCCTGCGGCGGCTGGCCTGTTTGCCAGAACACGTCGATCGGGATGCCGCCGCGCGGATACCAGTAGCCGCCAATGCGGAACCATTCGGGATCGAGAAGCTCGACGAGCCGCTTGCCAATCCCGACCGTGCAATCCTCGTGGAATGCGCCGTGATTGCGGAACGCGCCGAGGTAGAGCTTCAACGACTTCGATTCCACGAGCCACTGGCGCGGCAGATAATCAATCACGAGGATGCCGAAATCGGGCTGTCCTGTGACCGGGCAGATCGAGGTGAACTCCGGGCAGGTGAAACGGGCGAGATAGGCGGTCCCCGCATGCGGGTTCGGCACCCGGTCGAGAACGGCGTCTTCTGGTGATGCTGGCAGGCTCGAGGCCTTGCCGAGATGTAGCGTGTCGGTTTGCATGGGGCGCACGGCTAGGCCGCGAAAGGCCTCTCGTCAATCAGGTCCACCTCGGCTAAGAGCGCGACATCCCGTTTTTCGAGCGCTGCAAGGCCCCCAGACATGACCCAGATCACCGATATCCACGCCCGCATGATCCTTGATAGCCGTGGCAATCCAACCGTTGAGGTGGATGTCATTCTCGAAGATGGTTCGCTTGGCCGGGCAGCGGTGCCATCGGGTGCGTCAACCGGCGCCCATGAAGCTGTCGAGCTTCGCGACAACGACAAGAAGCGCTGGACGGGCAAGGGCGTCGACAAGGCCATCGAGATGGTCAACGGCGAGATCGCCAGCGAAATCGTCGGTGAGGAGGCTGAAGATCAGGTCGGCATCGACCAGATCATGATTGCGCTCGACGGCACACCGAACAAGGCGCGGCTTGGCGCAAACGCCATTCTGGGTGTGAGCCTTGCGGTGGCAAAGGCTGCAGCCGATGCGGCAGCGCTGCCGCTCTATCGCTACGTCGGCGGCACGTCCGCACGGGTTTTGCCTGTGCCCATGATGAACATCATCAATGGTGGCGCGCACGCGGACAACCCGATCGATTTCCAGGAATTCATGATCATGCCGGTCGGCGCTCCAAGCTTCAGCGAAGGGCTTCGCTGGGGCACGGAAGTGTTCCATACGCTGAAAAAAGAGCTGAAGGCTCAGGGGCATAACACCAATGTCGGCGATGAGGGCGGCTTTGCTCCCAACCTCAGGAATGCGCGCGAAGCGCTCGATTTCGTGTCCAAGGCGGTCGAACAGACTGGCCTGAAAGTCGGCAGCGATATTGTGTTTGCGCTCGATTGCGCCGCAACCGAGTTCTTCAAATCAGGCGCCTATCACTATGAGGGCGAAAAGAAGGTGCGCACGCCGATGCAGCAGGCCAAGTATCTGGCCAAGCTTGCAGCCGAGTACCCGATCCTTTCGATCGAGGATGGCATGTCGGAAGATGATCTTGAGGGTTGGGCCGAAGTGACCCGCCTGATTGGCAAGTCGGTTCAGCTCGTGGGCGATGATTTGTTTGTCACCAATGTCGAGCGTCTGAAAATGGGTATCGATCGCGGGCTTGGAAACGCGATCCTGGTCAAGGTCAATCAGATCGGCACGCTGACCGAGACGTTGGCGGCTGTTGATATGGCGCACCGCGCCGCCTATCGCGCTGTCATGTCCCACCGTTCGGGCGAAACGGAAGACGCAACCATTGCCGACCTCGCGGTTGCAACCAATTGCGGACAGATCAAGACCGGGTCGCTGGCCCGTTCGGACCGCACGGCAAAGTACAACCAGCTGCTTCGGATTGAAGAAGAGCTTGGGTCCACGGGCCTTTATGCAGGACGCGGAGCCTTGAAAGCCACCACGTGAAGCTGCCGTCGATCACCACGCGGACCGGCGCGTTCATCGCGCTGGCCCTTGCGGTGCTGATCTATGGCGGCAACTTTGCCGCGAACAGATCCGCCCTTCAGGCCGGTCTGACGCCTGATGACATGGTGACGCTGCGCTTTTTCGTGGCCGGGCCATTGCTGCTGCCGGTGTTCTTCGCCTTGGGCTGGAAAACCTGCGCCGGCGTTGGCTGGGGCAGGGGCCTTGTGCTCGCAATCGGGTCTGGCGTGCCCATGGTCTTCCTGATGAACCTTGGCCTGACCATGGCGCCTGCAAGCTATGGCGCTGCGGTTCAGCCCGGCATGGTGACCGTTGTTGCGACGCTTGCAGGCTTCGTTGTGTTTGCACTCAGACCGACTGTGCCGGTGACGATTGGGCTCGTATTGGCATTCACAGGGCTCTTGTTCATTGGCCTGTCGGGCGCAAGTTCAGGTGGGTCCAACGCCTGGATTGGCGTGCTGTGTTTTGCGGTCGCCGGCTCATTCTGGGGTCTTTACGTGGTGCTGTCGCGGTACTGGAGCGTTGAGCCCCTGGCTGCGACTGCGGTTGTGGCGGTGCTGTCGTTTGTAGTCTGGGCGCCGTACTATCTCGGCGTATCGGTTCAGCGCCTGTCGGTTTTGTCCTGGGCAGAGCTTGCCTTTCACGCCTTCAACCAGGGCATTTTGAACACGGTTGTTGCCTTGTGGCTGTTTACATCAGCGGCAGCTGTCGTTGGCCCGGCCATTGCTGGCCGTTTCCCGCCCATGATCCCGGTTGTCGGGCTTGCCATTGCGGTTCTGGCAATTGGCGAGCAGCCGAGCGCTCTTCAGATCGCCGGCATGATCCTGATCGTGATCGGGTTGCTGGCGACGACATGGAAGCGACAGGCCGCTTGACGCAAGCCTTCGACGCAACCAAACCTCGACACATCTGAGGAGAGACGACATGCGCCGAA
>JAIYEB010000024.1 GCA_027487195.1 Hyphomicrobiales bacterium
GCGGGGCTTGGTGCGGCAGTCATGTCTGATCCCATGGTTTAGGAAAGGCGGGGGCCGCGCGTGCGCGGGCCCCCGTTTCGCTTCTTGAACCTACGAGCGCGAGGCGTCGCAGGGTTCGGTGCGGGCCGGCCAGCCAGCATTCTGCGTGGCATAGGCGCGGGCAGCTTCTTCCAGCATCGGGCGGATGCGGGAGCGCTCAGGCTGGATCCAGTCCGAGACGCGGTTCCACTTCGTGCCATCCCACTGCATGACATAGGCAGCGTGGTGACCGTTGTGGTCATCGCAGGTCATGCGCATGGGGGCAGCGAACTCAGGAGCCCCGAGTTCGGCCCAGCGTGCGGCCGTGATGTTCAGCGCTTCCATGCCGCGACGCATGTCCTCGCCGTTGATCACGCGCTTGCCGGACAGGCGCTGGGCATTGCGGATCGCTTCGGCGATGATGATGCCCTGATAGACGCCGCGATTATACAGATTCTCGCCGACACGCTCGCGTGGCGACAGAGACTGGTTGCGGTCAAACACGTGACGGACGATGTCCTGCATCACCGGGAAGGTGGCGCCGGTCTGGTGCCAGTTCAGCGCGAGATAGCCGCGACCATCCGGACCTGCCGGACGCGCATCATCATCGCCACCGGCCCACCAGATGCCGATCAGCCGGTCACGCGGGAAGCCCGCACGGCCAGCTTCGCGGACTGCGGTCGGGTTCATGGCGCCCCAGCCCTGCAGCAGCACCCAATCCACGCGGTCGCGACGGATCGCAAGCCACTGCGAGGACTGGTTCTGCATTTCTGCCGGCGGCACCGGATAGGTGCGGATCGTGAAGCCGTGCTCGCGGGCGAGCGCCTCAAGAACCGGAAGTGGCTCGCGCCCGAACGGAGCGTCCAGGAGCACAACGCCAACGGTCTTGCCACGCAGGTTGGCAAGGCCGCCCTCGCGCTGGGCAATGTACTGGATCCAGACCGACGCGCCGTCCCAATAGGTCAGCGGCGGGTTGAACACCCACGGGAACGTGTTGCCGACGGCTGCGGCCGACAGGCCGTAGGCCATCGAGAGGATCGGCATCTTGTCGATGTGCGCGCGCGGGATTGTCGCGAGCGCGGCACCGGTCGACCACGGCACGTAAAGAACCGAGCCCTTGGCCCGACCCTGCTCCCAGCACTCAACCGAGCGGCGGGTGTCATACTGGGTCTCGCACTCCTCGAAGGCAATGCGCACACCACCAATGCCGCCATCGCGGTTGTTCAGCATGGTGAAGTAGTCGCGCACACCATCCGCGACCGGGATGCCGGAGCCGGAGAAGGCACCTGTGCGGTAGGTGTTGTGCACGAAGACGATCTGCTCTTGTGCCGCAACCGGGGTTACACCCGGCAGCGCCAGAGCGCCTGCAACGGCAAGTGCCGATGCGAAGGTTTTCCAGGACATTCTGTCTCTCCTTTTGGCGGCGAACGATTGGCCGCCGGGTTTCCTCAGTTCGCCGGCTTTTCGCCGGTCTTGTCGATCTGTTGGCGCTGGCAAGGCCCCTAGTAGGGGAATGGCCAGGCGCGCAGTTTCTGTTTCGCGATCTGCCACAATCGCGCGAGGCCATGAGGTTCTACGATCAGAAGGTAGATCGTCAACGCCCCGATGGTCATGAAAACAATCTTCTCGGCGGTCGCACCCGTGATCGCAATGCCAATGGCAGGTGCGCCAAACTTCAGAATCGTCGGCAAGGCGACGATGAAGAACGCACCGAGAAACGAGCCAATCATCGAACCCAGACCGCCGATGATGACCGCAAACAGCATCAGGAACGACAGGCGGATCGAGAACTCCGTCCCGGCCTCTGCGCCACCCAGATAGATAAACACGAACAGCGCACCCGAAACGCCGCAATAGAAGGAGGAAATGGCAAACGCCATCAGCTTGGCATCAAGCAGGCGGATGCCCATCAGCTGGGCTGCAATATCCATATCGCGAACCGCCATGAACGAGCGGCCGATGCGCCCGCGCATCAGGTTCGAACCGACCCAGGTGAGCACCACAACAAAGGCGAGCAGAACGAGGTATTTGACCTCAAGGCTTGCGGTTGGGCCAGTGATCGCGATCTCGGTAAAGGGCAGATAGCGCAGCGGCACCTCGATCGCGCCGGAGGGATTGTAGTTGTAGAGCCAGGGAATGCGCACGAACGCCCATTGCAGGAAGAACTGCGCGGCCAGCGTCGCAACCGCCAGATAAAGGCCCTTGATCCGCAGCGACGGCAGCCCGAAGAACACGCCAATGGCGGCCGAGAAGAAGCCTGAGCACAGGATCCAGACAAGAATGTTCACTTCCGGAAACAGCGTGGTCAGCTTGTAGCAGGCATAGGCACCGACACCCATGAACCCGGCAGACCCAAGCGAAATGAGGCCCGTATATCCGGTCAGAATGTTGAGCCCGATGACCGCAACAACCAACGCCAGAGAGGGCAGCATGACGGTTTGCATGGCAAAGCTGCTGGAGACAAACGGCAGCGCAACCGCGGCAATCAGGATCAGCGCAATCCCGATCTGGTCCTGCCGGATCGGAAAGGTTGCGTGATCGGTCTCATAGCTTGTCTTGAACTGACCGGCTTCGCGGTAGAACATTTAACTGGCTCCGTAGTCAGACAGCAGACAAAGACAAGGCAAAAGCGATAAGGCAGCTGCGGGAAGCAAACAGGGACGCGTCATACGTAACCCCATTGCGCCCCTTTAGATCCGCTCGATGATCTTCTCACCGAACAGGCCCTGCGGCCGGAACATGAGCACGCCAAGCGCAATGATGTAGGCAAGCCAGCTCTCGATGCCGCCACCAAAGAGCGGGCCCCAGTAGAACTCGCCGATCTTCTCGCCAACCCCGATGATCAGCCCGCCAATGATGGCACCCGGGATTGAGGTGAAGCCGCCGATGATGAGCACCGGCAGGGCCTTGAGGGCAATGATCTCAAGCGCAAAGGACACGTCAGAGCGCGCGCCCCACATGATGCCAGTGACCAGCGCGACAATTCCGGCCGTAAACCAGACGATGACCCAGATCTGGTTCAGCGAAATGCCGACCGAAAGGGCCGCCTTGTGGCTGTCGGCCACGGCGCGCAAGGCGCGGCCGATCCGCGTGTACTGGAAGAAGAAGGCCAGCGCCGCGATCATGATGGTCGCGATCACAGCTGCAGCGACATCAAGGTGCTGGATCGAAACCCGACCGCCAAGGATGTTGAACGTCGAGGAGCCGGTGGGCAGGCCGAGCTGGCTTGTGATCATCACCTTGGGGTTGCCGCCAAAGACATACTCGCCAAACCCGATGAGGAAGTATGTCAGGCCGACAGTTGCCATGAGCATGATGATCTCATGCTGGTTCACGAGCGGGCGCAGCACCACGCGCTCCACCACCACCGCCAGCACAAACATCACGCCGATCGCGCCAAACAGCGACAGGATTGCCGCAACGAAGCCCGGTGGAAAGCCAAGCCGCAGCGTCAGGATTTCGTAAATGCCAACGAGCGACAGGGCGGCAAACACCACCATGATCCCCTGGGCAAAGTTGAACACGCCCGAAGCCTTGAAGATCAGCACGAAACCAAGCGCGATGAGCGCGTAGAGGACGCCCGCAACCAGCCCCTCCCACAGGGTCTGCACCAACAGGTCCGGCAGGTCGACCATGGAGACAAACGGATCGGCAAACACATTGTACAGGAAGTCGCCGCGCCGGATTGTGCCGGTCGAGACCAGCGCCACGATCAGCAGCGCAAACGCGACAAACCCCAGAAGCGTCCATCGCCCTGGCGTCATCTTGAAGGCGGGTGCGGCCGGCAGTGTTGCGTCGCTCATCGCTCGTCCCTCAATGCGCCACGCCGAGATAGGCGTCGATCACAGTCTTGTCGGCCTTGACGACGTCGGGAACGCCGTCTGCGATCTTGCGGCCATAGTCCAGAACCACGACACGATCAGACAGGTCCATGACCACGCCCATGTCATGCTCGATCAGCGCGATAGTTGTGCCAAACTGCTCGCGCACATCGAGAATGAACCGACACATGTCCTCTTTTTCCTCGAGGTTCATGCCGGCCATGGGCTCATCGAGGAGCAACAGCTCGGGCTCCATCGCAAGCGCGCGGCCAAGCTCGACCCGCTTCTGCAGGCCGTAAGGCAACTTGCCCACGGGGGTCTTTCGAATGGCCTGGATCTCGAGGAAGTCGATGATTTCCTCCACACGCCGGCGATGGATGACCTCTTCACGCTCCGCCGGTCCAAAGCGCAGCATCTGCCAGAACAGCCCGACATTCATCTTGAGCGAGCGCCCGGCCATGATGTTGTCGAGCGTGGTCATGCCCTTGAACAGCGCCACATTCTGAAACGTGCGCGCAATGCCGCCGGAGGCCGCCTCGTAGGGCTTCATCTTCGGGCGGCGGATGCCCTTGAACATGATCTCGCCGGCCTGCGGGTGATAAAACCCGTTGATGACGTTGAGCATCGAGGTCTTGCCGGCACCGTTCGGGCCGATGATCGCGCGCACCTCACCCTTGCGGATGTCAAACGAGACGCCCTGGATCGCCTTCACCCCGCCAAAGGACAAGGACACATCCTTGACCGACAGCAACACGTCGCCCTTGGCAATGTCGGCGTAGCTTTGCATGACGGCGCTCATTCTGCGGCCACTTTCAGCGCTGCTGGCGTATGGATCGCCATGTCCTTGATCTTCACATTGGCCGAGACGATGCCCTTGCGACCATCCTCGAACGTCACCTCGGTCGTGATCGGGCATTCGCTCTTGCCGGCATAGAAGGCATCGATCAGTACGCCATAGCGCTCGGCGATGAAGCTGCGGCGCACCTTCTGGGTACGGGTCAACTCGCCGTCATCCGCATCAAGCTCCTTGTGCAGGATCAGGAAGCGCTTGATCTGTGCGCCGGCCATGGCCTCTTCAGCTGCAAGCGAACGGTTCACAATCTCGACGTTCTTTTCGATCATCGCATAGACGAGCGGATTGCCGGCCAGTTCCTGATAGCTCGAATAGACGATGTTGTTGCGCTCGGCCCAGTTGCCAACGGCCGTCAGGTCAATGTTGATGAAACAGGCCACGAAGTCCTGCCCGTCGCCGAAAGCCACGGCTTCCTTCACATTCGGGAAGAATTTCAGCTTGTTCTCGATGTATTTCGGCGCAAACAGCGATCCGTCCGTCAGCTTGCCGACATCCTTTGCGCGATCAATGATCTTGAGATGGCCCTTGCGGTCGAAGAACCCGGCATCGCCGGTCTTGACGAAACCATCGCCCGTCATCGTCTCGGCCGTCTTCTCGCTATCGTTCAGATAGGTCACGAACTGGCCGGGCGAGCGGAACAGCACCTCGCCATTCGGCTCGATACGAATTTCGACGTTCGGTGCAGCCGGTCCCACAGTCTCGACATCAATCTCGCCATCGGGCTGGCAGGTGACATAAAGGAACGCTTCGGTCTGGCCGTAGAGCTGCTTCAGGTTGATGCCAAGCGAGCGATAGAAGGCGAACAGATCAGGCCCGATGGCCTCGCCAGCCGTGTAGGCCACCCGGATCTTGGAAAAGCCAAGAACGTTCTTGAGCGGGCCATAGATCAAGATCTCGCCAAGCGCATAATGCGCGCGCGCAGAGAGCGGCACGCGCTCGCCGTTGAGGATCTTTTCGCCCCATGTCTTGGCAACGGCGAGGAAGTGGTGGAACACCGCCTTCTTCGGACCGCTGGCATCTTCCATGCGGATCATGACCCGCGTCAGCAGGTTTTCCAGGACACGCGGCGGCGCAAAGTAGAATGTCGGCCCGATCTCGCGCGTGTCCTGCTGAACAGTCGCGGCACTCTCCGGGCAGGAAATGCAAAACCCTGCGACAAGCCCCTGGGCAAACGAGAGGTAGTGATCGCCGACCCATGCGAGCGGCAGATAGGACACCACCTCATCGGCATCGGTCAGCTTGTCGAATGCCACCGTATCGCTGGCGGCCGCAATCGACCTTGCAGATGACAGCACGACACCCTTGGAGCGGCCTGTCGTTCCGGACGTGTAGAGAATGATGGATGTATCGCTGCCAGCGCCAGCCTCGACAGATTTCAGCCACTCGGCCTCAACCGCGCGATCCGCATCAAGCGCCTTCTGGCCGTCATCGCGCACAACGGCAAAGGAGCGCAGCATCGCAGTGTCATAGTCGCGCAGGCCGCGCTCATCATCATGGATCACCATGGTCAGGCCCGGCACGCGCTCGGCAACCGACAGAACCTTGTCGACCTGTTCCTGATCCTCGACAACAGCCATCGTGACTTCGGCGTTCTCGAGCACAAAGCCCATTTCATCGGCGACCGCGTCGGCATAGACCGGAACCGGAACCGCGCCGAGCGCCTGCGCACTCAGCATGGCCCAGTACAGCCTTGGCCGGTTCGAGCCGACCACAGCCACGCGCTGGCCGCGCTTCAGACCAAGACGCTGAAGCCCTACGGAAAATGCCCGCACCTCCGCGCTGACCTCAGCCCAGGTCCAGGTTTGCCAGATCCCAAGATCCTTCCAGCGCATGGACGGGCGCGAGGGGCGCACGCGTGCATGGTTGAGCATCAGCTTGGGAAACGTGTCGAGCGATGCTGCCTGAGCATCGCGCACGCCCGCCATATCGTATCCTCCGGTAAACGGCGGCTTAGCCAGATCGACCTGCCGCTTCGTGTTTTCCCTTAAAATTCATTTGAAGACGTTGCAGACTGAAAATCAAGCCTATCATTAGAGCCGCGAGGGCCGGCGGCGTGGCGAAGCGGACGAAAGCGGTTTCTGGCTTTGCGCTATTTCCTGTTGGCTGGCGTTGCGCTCCTTGACGAAACCGCCGCATCCAGCCACAAGCGCGCACTCCGGATGGGCAGGTGGCCGAGTGGTTGAAGGCGCACGCCTGGAACGCGTGTATACGGGCAACCGTATCGAGGGTTCGAATCCCTCCCTGTCCGCCATTACCCAGGATTTCGCAAAACTGCGATTTTTCGTGGGAACACGAATAAGACCCTCCGATCCGCCCTTAAAACCCCTGGGCGCTTCTGGAGATCTCCGTAGAACTAGAAAAACCTAGATGAAACGACGTGGCTTATGTATTCGATCTGGCATGCTCTTGTTTAGGAGCCCACAAGACGAATTAAATCTATGATCGCCGCGACTGACCAGAACAGCTTTATCGTCTTTGGTTTTGACTCCGCTTGGATGAATAATCCCAAAGCGCCAGGAGCAATTTGTTCTGTGGCCTTTGCCACGAGCGCAGAGCCTGTCTTTAGGGAGCCGATTCTTGTTTCATTTGAAGGTGCTTTAGAGATCATCACTTCGACGCGCAACAACCACGCGCGTAGCATTGTTGCCATAGATCAGCCGACCATCGTCCCAAACCAAACCGGCAGTCGTCCGGTCGACAAAGTCGCTGCATCTTTAGTTTCTTTTGTCGGCGGTGGAGTTCAGCCCGCTAGTCGCAGCAAAACTGGAATGTTCTGCGACAATGCGCCGATATGGTCTTTTCTTCGAGCGCTCAACGCGACGCAAGATCCACTTTTGGCGCGAACAGCCAGCGCTGGGCATTACGCAATTGAGGTCTTCCCAGCTCTGGCGCTCCCCGCGCTTGCCGCGCATTTCGCGCGACGATTACGTGCGCCGAAGTATAACCCAACCAACCGGCGCAAATTCCGTCCAGAAGACTGGCGATCGGTTGTCGATACGGTCGCACAGCTAGCAGAGCGCCTCGCAGTGATGGGCATGAGGGATTGGGCAAGACGAATGAGAGAGCTTGATAGCCCGCAAAAAGCAGATCAGGACAAGTTGGATTCCGTGATTTGTGCCCTGATTGGCCTCCAGTGGTGTTCAGGCCCTGCCGGCAGCTCGGCAATGTTGGGGGACCTCGAATGCGGGTACATTGTGACGCCGGTTTCGCCTGAAACTAGCCCGCGTTTGAAACAAGCAGCGACCAAGTACGGCGTTTCCTACTCTACCTAATATGCAGACTGCAGTGGCATCCCAGAAGCACGCAGAAGGCGGAGCAGAACGGTCGCACCCAGTTCCCTCTCCTCCGCCAGTTACCCAGGATTTCGCAGAGCTGCGTCCGACCGCGCAGAGATTTGATCGATGCGGCTCGCGCGGTCCGCGGATTGCGCTTTGCGCGCCATGAGAAATCGCCGGGACGCGGCATCCTCGGTGAGGCCGATGGCCTTCTCGTAAGCGTGCGTCGCACCCTGGATATCGCCGGAAAGAGCCAGCAGGTGTGCGCGCGCAACCCAGTACGGCTGATGCCTGGAGGTGTGCTCGTGAGGTAGCGCGTCGAGATGCGCCAGTGCGGACCC
>JAIYEB010000324.1 GCA_027487195.1 Hyphomicrobiales bacterium
GTGGTCTCGCTTGGCGCTGATGTCGAGGGCGAAGCGCGCGAGGTTGCACGGCTTCATGCAAAAATGGCGATGGACTATCTGGCCCGGGGCGAGCGTGTTGCGATCCTTTCGGGCGGTGAATTGACTGTCACCGTCACGGGCTCAGGCAGCGGTGGGCCAAACCAGGAATACGCGCTGTCCTTGGCCATCGCGCTTGATGGAGCCAATGGCATTGCTGCCCTTGCTGCGGATACCGATGGCACCGATGGCGGGGCTGGATCCGCCACAGACCCCGCCGGTGCGCTGGTTGATCCCGGGACATTGGCGCGCGCCAAAGCCAAAGGCCTTGATCCGGGCCAAAGACTTGCGAACAATGACGCAACGGGATTCTTCGGCACCCTGGGGGATCTCGTATTGCCTGGGCCTACGATGACGAACGTCAATGATTTGCGCGTGATCCTCGTTGATCCCTGATCGGAGCCGATGCCAGCGTTTCCTACCGCCCGTCTGGCTGCGCTGAAAGCAGCCCTTGTCATGTGTGGCCTGATGGCCACGCAGCAGGAGGCGCATGCGGATTTGCGCATCTGCAACCAGACCACAAGCCGGGTTGGTGTTGCAGTTGGTTATCGCGACGATCGAGGCTGGGTCACCGAGGGTTGGTGGAACATGACCCCCGGCAATTGCGAGACCCTGTTGCAGGGCGCGCTTCGGTCACGCTTCTACTACATCTACGCCATCGACTATGACCGCGGCGGCGAATGGGGCGGGCGACATTTCATGTGCACCCAACCCCGCGCGTTCACGATCCGGGACGTCGGCGACTGTGTACAGCGCAGCTATGAGCGAACTGGCTTTTTCGAAGTCGATACCGGCGACATTGTCACCTGGACGGTAGACCTGACGGAACCGGGGCGGGCTGGGCCATCCCGCTGAGATGGGTGCCAGCCTCTTGGGCAATGGCCTCGATCACCCGCCCGGAAAGGTGGCTCCAGTGCGGCATGTGCCCAACACCCTCAAGCCACATCACGCGGGCATCCGGCGCATCCCTCAACATGCCCTCGGTGTGAATCGAAGGTGCAACGACCGGATCCATGGTTCCTGAGATGACCAGCATGCCGCGTGGCAGCCGGCCATAGTTCGGCTGCATCTCCTTCACCGCAGGTAGAAGCGCAACGAGATCCTGCGCATTGGCAACAAACGTCGCTGGCCTGAGGATGAGAGGGATGGCGCTCGCCTTTGTGTAACCCTCCGGTGCGGGATCTGGCCTGAACGAACCCGTGACGGCATTTTCCATCACGAGCCATCCAAGCGGCAGCGTAAAGAACGCTGTGAAGGCAGGCCCTGCAAACGGCACAGCGGCCAGACGATTGTGCCAAGAAATGCCGCCCCCAGGCCAGGGGTGGGTCGCTGGCGCAATCAACACCATGCCAGCCGCCAGCGCAGGATCTTCGAGAGCCAGGGCTGCAGCTACAGCGGTTCCATAGGAGTGGCCGACAAGCAAAGCGCGCTCGACACCGATATGGCGAAGCGCTGCGCTGAGCAGGCGCGCCTGCGCTGCGGGCGTTTCCATGTCAAAGCCGCGCTCGCTGTGGCCATGGCCGGGCCGATCAATCGCGACAATCCGAAACCGCTGCGCCAGTGGACGGCCGATGGCGCGGTCAACATCCAGCGCATTGCTGCTGGCGCCATGGATCAAAACGATGGCTGCGCTGGAGCGCGGACCATGATCAATCACATGGAGGCGCAGCCCCTGGGCATGAACAAACGCACCGGTCGGCGGGTAGTGCCGGTCGAGAAGAACCGAGCCAAGACGCGTCGCGACCGCCAGAATGAACAGCAGCCCAAGCACCAGAAGACCAGAAATGGCCATGATTCGTGCAGCGCTCAGGTCTGGCGTCCCTCGACCTGTGTACGCATCAAGTCGAGCGTGCGCCGCGCATTGGGCGCGTGCGGGTGGAGCTTCACGGCCTCTTCGAGCATCCGGAACGCAGCATCCCTGTTTCCGGTTTCGCGCAGGATCCCGGCCGCAACGCCCATGGCACCATAATGGCGCGGCTCAAGGCGCAGCACGCGCTCCATGTCCGCCAGCGCCTTCCCGCGCTCCCCGGTCGACAGCATGATGGTGCCACGGATGTAGTAGGCGTGAATCGTGTCGGGCGCGATCGCGAGAAGGCCATCGATATAGTCGAGCGCCGGCCCAATCTCGCGCCGTTCGATCGCCTCACGGGCGTATTGCAGCATCAAATCGGAGGTTGGGCTGCCGGTTTGGCGAAACAGAGCCGAGATCGCGCTGTCATAGAGCGTGGCTTCCTCGGCATTCTGGGCCTTTGCCAGACTATCGAACAGCTGATTCAGCAACTGCCTGCGCTGGGCCGGGCTGCCGCGCTCCGCCCTATCCTGAGGACCAGGCCCGGTCGAAGTCTGATCCCGGTCCCGTTCAATCGAGCGGCGCTGCGGCGACTGCGCCTCGGCAGTCGCAAACAGCGAAACCATGAAACATGCGGCAACGATCGGACGGATGAACAGGCGCATGATGCGAGCCTAGCGCGGCTTTCTGCCCAAGCCAACAAAATGCTGACGTCGTTCGCGCTTCTTTAAGTCGAACCATCGCATTGTTTGGAAACAGGTTTGATGGTGCGAGTGCGGGTATGGCGCGTCAAGGCAGCGCTGAGAGGCGGGAGCCAAGTCTGGGCGGCAGCGCGCGCGCTGAAGCGGACCTGCGCCTGCGCCCCGAAGATCGGCCCTCCCCTCCCCCAAAGCGTAGCACCAGACAACGCCAGCCAACCGCGCCAGCGTGGGATACCGATGATGGGCGTCCACCATCCCGGCGCCGATCAGGCGGCACCCGGGGCAAAGGTCGCAAGGGTGGCAAGGGCGACAAACCGCGCTCGTTGCTCGCCCGCATGGTCACGTGGGTCTTTGTGCTTGGTCTCTGGGCAACCCTGGCCGGCGTTGCCGTTGTTGCCTGGTATGCAGCCCATCTTCCCCCCATGTCGGAACTCAGGGTGCCCGAGCGTCCGCCCAACATCCAGATCGTGGGCGCGGATGGCGAAACGCTGATCAATCGCGGTGCCATGGGGCGCTCCTTGCGCATCGAGGAGATGCCAAAACACCTGAAGGAAGCGGTGCTGGCGATCGAGGATCGCAGGTTCTACTCGCACTTCGGGGTCGACCCGATCGGCATTGCGCGGGCACTCGTTCGCAACATCGCTGGCGGCGGGGTTTCGGAAGGTGGCTCCACCATCACGCAGCAGCTCGCCAAGAACCTGTTCCTGACCCATGAGCGCTCGATGGAGCGCAAGATTCAGGAACTCGTGCTGTCGCTCTGGATTGAGGCCCGTTATTCCAAGGATCAGATCCTCGAACTCTATCTGAACCGGGTCTATCTCGGAGCTGGGACCTACGGCGTCGAGGCCGCAAGCCAACGCTACTTCGGCAAGTCTGCCCGCAACATATCCTTGCATGAAGCCGCCATTCTCGCTGGGCTGCTTCAGGCCCCATCGCGCCTTGCGCCCTCGCGCAACCCCCGCGCCGCCGAGGCGCGCGCACGCATCGTGTTGGGTGCCATGGCGGATGCTGGCTTCGTTCGCGCAGAGACCGCAGCATTGACCGGCCGCCAGACTGTGCGCGTCGTTCCTGCCGATGCGTCCGGGTCTTCGGTTGGCTATGCGGCCGACTGGGTCATGGATCAGCTCGCCGGCATTATTGGCGCGTTTGAGAAGGATATCATCGTCGAGACAACGCTTGACGCCCACCTGCAGCGGGAAGCTGAAAGAGCGCTCCGTGAAGCTCTGGAACGCCAGGGTGAGCGGCTGAACGTGTCTCAGGGCGCGGTCGTGGTTATGGATGCCAACGGCGCGGTGCGCGCACTCGTTGGCGGCAGGAACTATGCCGAAAGCCAGTACAACCGCGCGGTCACAGCGCGGCGCCAGCCGGGGTCGGCGTTCAAGCCATTCGTTTATCTCGCGGCCCTCGAGCGCGGTCTGACGGCTGAAACACGCCGCGATGACACCCCCATCACAATCCGGGGCTGGAGCCCGGAGAATTACTCGCGCGAATTCCGCGGCTCGACGTCTTTGCGCGACTCGCTGGCCATGTCCTTGAACACCATTGCAGTGAAGCTTGGCATAGAAGTGGGTCCAAGAACGGTCGTGCGCACTGCCGAGCGGCTCGGCATCACCTCGCCCCTTCTGGCAAACGCATCGATTGCGCTTGGAACCTCGGAAGTCTCGCTTCTTGAGCTGACAGGCGCCTACGTGCCGTTCTCGAACGGGGGCTCGGGCGTGATCCCCCATGTCGTGCGCTCGATCAAGACCGTCGATGGCAAGGTGCTGTTCCAGCGCGCCGGGACCGGGCCAGGGCGTGTCGTCTCCCAGCGCGATGTCGCCCAGATGAACGCCATGCTGGCGCATGCAACGGCGGTTGGAACCGCGCGGCGCGCGCACGTCCCAGGCTGGCCTGTCGCTGGCAAGACCGGGACGAGCCAGGATTTCCGCGACGCCTGGTTTGTTGGCTACACCGCCACGCATACCACCGGGGTCTGGATCGGAAACGACGATTCCTCACCCACACGCCGCGCCTCAGGTTCCGGGATGCCAACCGAAATCTGGAGCCGCGTGATGACGGCTGCGCACCGTGGCCTTCCGCCCATGGCGCTTCCCGGCGCTGGCGAGGCACCATCGCCGCCATCACCCGGTGAACGCTCGATCGATGACATTGTGTTTGGAACATCGCCAGGCGAACGCAACCCGGCGCGACCGCCGACGCCGGTTGAAGTGGGCACTTGCCCGATTGATGCCAATTTCTTGAGCTGCCTTTTCGGTGGCGGTCGAAGATAGGCGTATAACTGTCACCGGTTGCGCTTATGGGCCCCATGACAACGGGGACATGCCTTCAATGGAGGCATGGTGACGATTGACGAGCACCCTCCAAAAGCCTAACCCGTGGCAGATACATGAGTGGTCAGTGCGTACATGCTGCCCGTCATGAAAGGCCCATAAAGAGGCCAGGGTTTTAATCGGGGATGTGACATGACTTTCCGGGTATCCGGCCAGAACATGGATGTGGGCGACGCCCTTAGAGAGCGCATTACGACGCGCCTTAAGGATGCTCTCTCAAAGTATTTTGATGGAACGTCGAGCGGGCATGCAACCGTGCGCCGCGAAGGTGGTTTTTTCTCAACCGAATGCATCCTGCATCTGTCGACGGGCACGACAATGCACTCGGAGGGCCGGTCGGCTGACGCCTATTCCTCGGCCGACGAAGCCGCAAACCATCTGGAAAAGCGACTGCGCCGCTACAAGCGCCGCCTGAAGGACCATCGCGCGTCCGAGCGCGCCCCCGAGCCGGCGCCAGCAACTGCCTATGTTCTGGAAGCGCCCGATCTCGACGATACCACCGAAGAAGCGGGAACAACCGAATACCACCCCGTTATCATTGCCGAGTCCACCACCAATCTGAAGCGGATGTCGGTTGGCGAGGCGGTGGTGGAACTCGACCTTCTGGGCGCGCCCGTCGTCGTCTTTCGCCATGCGGGGCATGGGCGCGTGGCTGTGGTCTATCGTCGTCCGGACGGCAATATCGGCTGGATCGACCCGGCACCGGCTGTGTCATGAGCTCGCAACAGACTCACGATGGAACACGATCAAGGTTAGATCATGCCACTTCGTGACCTGATTGACGCGCGCTCCGTCGTCGGTGTTTTGCGCGTCTCCAGCAAAAAGCAGCTCCTGCAGCTGATGGCGGAGCGTGCGTCCGAGCGCACCGGCATCGACAGTCGGTCGATCTTTGAAGCATTGCTGCAGCGAGAGAAGCTCGGATCAACCGGCGTTGGCCACGGCATTGCCATTCCTCATGCCAAGCTCCCGCGCCTGACCGGCGTCACCGGCCTTTTTGCAAGGCTTGACCGCCCGATCGACTACGAAGCGCTTGATGATGAGCCGATCGATCTGGTGTTCCTGTTGCTTGCGCCTGAACAGGCTGGAGCGGATCACCTCAAGGCGCTCGCAAAGGTCTCTCGCATCCTGCGCGACACAAAGACCGCAACGCGTCTGCGCGGGACCCATGATCCCGACGCCCTCTTCGCGATCCTTCATTCCGAGAGCCAGCGCTCAGCCGCTTGAGCGTTGGGTTGCGACAGCGATCCGGCTTTGAGCCGGGTCTTGTCAGCCCTTCATGCCGCCCTGCGTCAGCCCACCGACAACCCGCTCCTGAAACACTGCAATCAGGATCGAAATCGGAACGATTGCGATGACGAGCGCGGCCGAAATGATGGGCCAAGGAAAGGCAAACTCGCCTTGATAAAGCGTGATGCCGACCGGAACCGTGCGCGCTGACACGCGAGGTGCCAGCGTCAGCGCCAGCAGGAATTCGTCCCACGCATTGACGAAAGCGAGAATGCCCGCTGTGAATACGCCGGGCGCGGTCAGCGGAATGACCACGTGCCACAGCGCGCCTATCCGCGAGCACCCGTCAATCATCGCCGCATTCTCAAGCTCTGCCGGAATGTCCTGGAAGAACGACACCAGCACCATTGTGCAGACCGGCATCGACAGGACGGCGTAGGGCAGGATCAACGCCCACCAGGTGTTCAGGAGTTCCAGCGAACGCATGACCTGGAACAGGGGAACCATGAGCGAGATCAGCGGGAACATCGTGATCGCAAGCAGCGTGGTCAGGATCAAACCCGGCGAGGGCATCCTGAGACGCACCAGCGCATAGGCTGCCAGGGCAGAGACCGTGACGCACAGGAGCGTCGACAGCGTTGCGACCATGAACGAGTTCCAGAGGAACAGGTGGATGGGCTGATCTGTGAAGACCCGGATGTAGTTCTCGAATGTCGGCGCTGTCGGGAAGATCGTGATCGGAACCCGCATCAGCTCCGTTTCAGTCTTGAACGACGTGAACAGGATCCAGAGCGCCGGGAAGAAGCCGTTGACGGCAACGACCAGCGCCGCAATCCACAAAACAGCGGTCTTGTTGAAGCGAGGCATCGTCATGTCGCCACCCGTGCGGGATTGCGCTGGGTATGGCGCAGGTAAACCGCCGTCACGAGCGCTGAGACAACGAACATCAGCACGGCGAGAGCCGAGCCATATCCGATATCGAGGAAGTCGATGGTGTTCTTGTGAATATACATGGCGAGCGTCTCGGTCGCGTCGCCAGGCCCGCCATTGGTCATGGCGTAGGGAATATCGAAGGTCTGGATGGCGGTGATCGTGCGGAAAATCAGCGCAACGACAATGGCAGGTCGCAGCATGGGCAGGGTGATTTCCCAGAACTGCTGCCAGCTTGATGCACCATCGACCTCAGCTGCCTCATACAGCGACTTCGGGATGGTCTGAAGGCCCGCAAGCAACACCAGCGCCACGAAGCTCGATGTCTTCCAGATGATCGCAACGAAGATGCCGATCATCGCGAGCGTCGGGTCCGACAGCCACGTCAGCGGCTGCCCCCCGAACATCTTGATGACGGCATTCACAAGGCCGACATTGTACTCGAAAAACCAGCGGAAGATCAGGCCGGCAAACACAAGCGGCAACGCCCAAGGCAGCAACAACCCGAGCCGAACCGGCCATTTCACTGTGAACGGCTTGTTGGCAAGAAGGGCCAGGCCAAGACCGACGATCACAGCGCCGGGAACAGTGACGATGATGAAGATCAGCGTGTTCAGCGTGGCGTGCCAGAAGCGCGGATCGCCGAGTGCCTTGGTGTAATTGTCGAAGCCGATGAATGGGGTCCCCATCCACGGCATGGTCAGCTGATTGAACCGGAAGGATTGGTTGATCAACTCGACGACGGGATAAAGCACCACGCCAACGAGCAGAAGGAAAGCCGGCGCGAGCAACGCCCATCCAAGGCGTTGCTCGGCCCTCTCAAGCTTTGTCAGACGGTGACGGACAACGGGGGTGGCAGACATGACTGTGATCCTCCTCCGTGTCCGTCTTTTGCCAAAGGCCTAGCGAATGGCCATCAGCGGGGTGAGCCGTGTTGTCATGTCCTGCAGCGCCTGATCCGCAGTGCGGGTGCCGGCGAGGAAGGCGTTCATGTTGGTGCGGATGATTTCCGACACCTGCGGGTAGGCCGGCGTCACCGGACGTGAACGGGCGGTCTGAACAACCGGCAGGGCCTGGGCAAACCAGGGGTTTGCACGAAGGACGTCCGGGTCGGTGTAGACTTCGGCGAAGACCGGCATGTGCGAGGCCAGAATGGCCTGCATTTTCGACACTTCCGGCGAGGACAGGAAGCGGATCAGGTTGTAGGCGGCCTGCTTGTTGCGTGAGAAGGCGGTAATGGCGAGCTGCCAGCCACCGATGCAGGTCGCGGCGGAGTCAGGCGTGAAGCCTGGGAGCGGGATCACACCCACACGATCCCTGACCTGGCTGTCGGCATCGCCCTGGAAGCGCTGCCAGTTAAACGCCCAGTTCATGTTGAACACAGCGTTCCCGGCCTGGAAGTTCTGGCGGGCGCGGTCGGTCACGATCTCGGCAATGTTTGGAGGCGTCACGTTCTCTGCGCGCATCTGGGCCCAGAGGTCGAACGGACGGCGGGCAGCCGGCGTGTTGAGCTGGAGCTGGCCCTGCGCATTGGTCAGGTTTCCGCCAGCACCCCACATCGGCACCATGTATGTGCAGACCGTGCCTTCAATCGGAGCGCCTGCGGTCAGGAAGCCGGCGAGATTGGGATTGTTCTCGCGCTGCATCACGGTCTTGGCGGCTTCACGCAGTTGGTCCCATGTGCGCGGCGGCTGAATGCCGTGCTTTTCCAGGAGATCCCGGCGGAAGAAGAGGAACTGCGCATCGGCGAAGTATGGCAGCGCGATAACGCGGCCATTGACGATGTTGGCTTCGCGATAGGCCGGCAGATAGCGCGCCATGACAGCGTCACGCTCGGCGCCGAGGAAGGCGTCAAGCGGCTCGGCCCACTGCGCCGCAGCATACTGCGCGGGCCGGATCACGTCGATCAACACGACATCAAGGGTGGGATCGCGTGAGGCGAGCACCGTGTTGAGATACTGCTGCTGCTGCTCTGACGTGGCACCGCCAACTTCCACATCAACGCGCACACCGGGGTTGCGCTGCATGTAGACATCAAGAATCTGGCGCATGACATCGGGGCGCTGCTGGCCGCCGGTGAAGATGCGTAGCGTTGTCGTTGGTGCCTGGGCTTCTGCCTCGCCGGCGAATCCAGCTGCCAGCGCCAGCGCAAGGCTAGCTGCGGTAAAGAAACGGCGGTTCATCTCGATCTCCCTTGGGGTGAAGGGCCATTCGGCCTCTTGCGGTCTTTGGTGACTTCAAAGCTTCGGTCGTACGGCGAGGGCATGCCCGCTTTCCGGATCGAACAGGTGAAAACGGGACATGGAAATACCAAGTTCAACGGTATCGCCGACACGAACGCCGGCCTCAGGCGGGAAGCGCGCGGTCATCTCGGCACCATCAAGCGACAGCGTCACCAGCGTGTCCGACCCCAAGGGCTCGACCATGGATGCCTTTGTCGCCACGCCGACCACATCCGGCCCACGCGCGCCAAAGGACAGGTGTTCCGGCCTGATGCCAAACACCACAGAGCGCCCGGCAAGCTGGGCAAGTTCCGCATGACGACCCGTCGGAACAGCAAGCGTTACGCCCGACTTGAGGCGGATCGTGCCGCCGGCAGCGCCAATGGTTGCGTCCACGAAATTCATTGTCGGAGAGCCTATGAAGCCGGCAACGAACCGGGATGCCGGCCGGCTGTAGACATCATCAGGCGTGCCAAGCTGCTCCAGATAGCCGCCCTTCATGACGGCGATCCGGTCGGCAAGTGTCATCGCCTCGACCTGATCATGCGTGACATAAACAATGGTCGTCTTGATCTGCTGGTGCAGCCGCTTGATCTCGACACGCATCTCGCCGCGCAACTGGGCATCGAGGTTCGACAAAGGCTCATCGAACAAGAACACCTTGGGATCGCGGACAATGGCGCGGCCCATCGCCACGCGCTGGCGCTGGCCACCTGACAATTGGCTTGGCCTGCGTTGCAACAGGTGCCCGATCTTCAGGATTTCGGCCGCCGCATCGACCTTCCGCTTGACCACATCTTCGGGCGATTTGCGCATGCGCAACCCGAAGGCCATGTTCTCAAACACCGTCTTGTGCGGGTAGAGCGCGTAGTCCTGAAACACCATGGCGATGTCGCGATCGCGCGGGGGAAGGTCGTTCACGACCCGGTCCCCGATAGCAATGGTGCCATCTGTGATGGATTCCAGCCCCGCAATCATGCGGAGCAGGGTTGACTTGCCGCAGCCCGATGGGCCGACGAGAACCGCGAACTCGCCTTCGGCAACGGCAATATCAATCCCGTGGATCACGGGCGTTGAGCCGTAAGCCTTGACGACGCGCTGGATGGCAATGCCGGCCACGCGAAACCTCCCGGACTGACTGAATGCGATCACCGCTTCAGTCTTATGTCTTTTATAAGACTCAGGATGACCGGACTCCGCCGCCGGGTCAAGAGCGTTTGAGATCAAGGACCAGGGCTGCGTGAGGACACAGGCTGCAATCTTGGAAAATCAACGCTATGATATTGTTCTAAATATACTTTCTCCCAAAAGCCTGAGCGAGCCAAGCCGATGGACGTCAGCGGGCGCAAGCCTGTTCCTGGAGGAGTTCGAGGGACGACAGCGTGCCGCGAATGGCGAACTCACCATAGTCGAGCAACATCGAGCGGGTGATACCGACCTCGAAAAGCTCGATATGCATTTCGTAAAGCGGGAGCGCCTCACCGCCGGTCTGCTTCTCGAAATAGCTGAGCGCAACGGGAAC
>JAIYEB010000278.1 GCA_027487195.1 Hyphomicrobiales bacterium
CACGCGAATCGATCCCGTTCTTCGTGGCGGTGTCGGCGATAACCCTCTTGTTGGTCTTCGTGCCATCCGTGGTGCTGTTTGTTCCCGACCTGATGTTCGGGAAATGAGCCAGTTCCGGTCGCATCACTTGACGCGCGGGACACTATAGCGACCCAGGAGTCGGCCTAGCCGCTCTGGGTTGCTGGTGAGTTCGAGGCTTGAAGTGACTGTCCCGGGTCTTGTGGACGTCCTCCCCCTAGAGTTTCTGGAGAGGAGGTCCCGACTGGCAAGGCGACCATCATCGACGAACGCGCTTTTTCGGAGCTTTGGTTCAAGCGTGAAGCGGTCGTTCAGATCATTGAGCTGAGCGATCCCGTTATCGCGTCAGCCGGACCGTTCCTACCGCACCCGTATCCAGTCCGCCGAGCAATTCCGCATGGCGATGGAACTCCGGCGAGCGCATCAGCGCGAGAAGCGCCTGCACGCCGGGCTCGAAATAGGTGCGACGGCGCATGGCGAGATCGAACGTCTCCCATGCCAGCGGCACGAAGCCTAGCCCGTGCGCATTTGCGGCGGCACGCGTCGCGACGCCGCAATCTGCCTCGCCGGCCCGGATTGCGAAGGCGAGGTCATCTCCCGTCACGAACGTGGACGCCAGCAGATTGAGCCGCTCGATAGACAAGCCCGCGCCGGCCATGAGCTTCAGGAGCAGCAATTGCGCACCCGCGCCGGATTGGCGTGCGGCAAAGCGCGCCTTGGCCTTCATGGCATCGGCCAATGACGATAGCGCCAGTGGATTGCCTGGCGCGACGAGCAGGCCCTCTTCACGGCGCGCGAAGGCAATCACCACGGCATCGTGAAGATACGGGGCCGCTGCGACCGCCGCCAGATTGGCATCGTCATTGTCGAGCGCGTGCATATGGATTGCGGCAATGGCCACTTCGTTGGCAGCGAGCTTCGAAAGTCCGACTTGCGAGCCGACGCTGAGCAGCGCGAGGCCGGAGCCAGAACGACGGAGCGCCCATTCCAGCAGCGGATCATGGCTCCCCCCGACGATAGGCGGCGCATCCTGCGCCACAAACCCATGCGGCTTCGCCATGCCGGCTTCGATCCAGCGATCAAGGGCGGCGCGCGGGAACAGCCATTTGCCGGTCACTTTCGAACAGGGGACCGCGCCGTTTGCCACCAGTTCATAGAGCTTGCGCTCCCGGATACCGAGATAGACGGCAGCGTCTTCGGTGTTCAAATAAGGCGTCATGATGTTTTACTGCATTTAACTGCATGAATTCCGGAAGTGAATTTCAATACAGGAACCATCTGGCTTTCGTCAAGAATGCACTCTAGATGTCGCGCCCATGGACGTTACCTCGGCCTTCGGCGCGGCATTGTCGCTCATCTTCAACCTCGATCCGCAATTCCTGCAGATCGTCGGGTTGTCGCTGCGCGTGACGCTGACGGCGGTGCTGCTGGCTGCGCTGATCGGGCTGCCTTTGGGTGCGCTTCTGGCCGTAACGCGCTTTCCGGGGCGTTCTGTCATTATCGTCCTGGTCAATGGATTGATGGGCCTGCCGCCAGTCGTTGCGGGCCTGATCGTGTTCCTGCTGCTGTCTCGATCCGGCCCGCTTGGATCGCTTGGATGGCTGTTCACGCCGACGGCGATGGTGATCGCCCAGACCTTGCTGGTTCTGCCGATCATCATTGCGCTGACGCGCGGGACCATCGAAGACCTCTGGAGCGAATACCGCGAGCATCTCACGTCGCTTGGCCTCACGGGCTGGCGGGCGGTTCCCACGCTGCTCTGGGATGGGCGCTTTGCATTGGCGACCGGGCTTCTGGCAGGGTTCGGTCGGGCCAGCGCAGAGGTTGGAGCGGTGCTGATCGTGGGCGGCAATATTGCCGCCTACACGCGGACCATGACGACGTCGATCGCGCTGGAGACGTCCAAGGGTGATCTGCCGCTGGCACTTGGCCTGGGCCTCGTGCTGATCACCCTGACGGTGGCCATCAATGCCGCGGCCTACGGCGCGAGCCGCATCGGCGCGCGGTTCGCGGGATGATGGCCATGCGTGATAACGCCAGCATCCTGCCGCTCGACGTCGAGGGCCTCCGCTTCGAGGCAGGCGGCAAGACGCTCCTTGACGGGGTGAGCTTCTCCCTGCCGAAGGGCGGCGTGACGGCGGTGATCGGTCCGAACGGAGCGGGCAAGTCGCTGACCTTGCGCATTTGCCACAAGCTCATCATGCCCTCAGCCGGTCGCGTGCGCTGGGCGGCGGAGCCGGGCCGCAAGCGCCACGCCATGGTGTTCCAACGCCCGGTGATGCTGCGCCGATCTGTGATTGCCAATCTTCGCCATGCGCTGGTGGCCTATGGCACGCCCGACCCAGCGACCCGCGCACAGACAGCCCTTGCCCGGTTCGGCCTGCTGGCGCTGGCCGAGCGGCCGGCACGGCTTCTGTCGGGCGGAGAGCAGCAGCGGCTCGCCATCGCCAGGGCCTGGGCTCTGGAGCCTGAGCTGATGTTTCTCGATGAGCCATCGTCCCAGCTCGACCCAGGCGCGACCCGGCAGATCGAGGAGATCATTCGGGGGCTGGCCGCAGAAGGCATGACCATCCTGATGACCACCCATGATCTTGGGCAGGCCAGGCGGCTCAGCCAGCGCGTCCTGTTTCTCAACAAGGGCCGGCTGGTCGAGGACGCAGAAACGACCCGCTTTTTCGCGGAGCCTTCCAGCTCCGAAGCCCGCGCTTTCCTCGCCGGAGACCTTCTCTGGTGATTCCACTCAACCCGAACCAAGGAAACTGAAATGCTTGGCAAACGCACCTTCCTCACCGCCTCTCTCGGCCTCGTCCTTGGCGGGGCGGCATTGGCACAAGCGACGCTGACCGCTCCCCCGCCCGCTCCCGCGCAGCAGCAGACCGGCACGACGCGGTTCATCACCGTCTCCTCGACAACATCCACCACCGATTCCGGGTTGTTCAACCACCTGCTGCCCGCGTTCCAGCGCGCCAGCGGCATCGAGGTGCGCATTGTGAGCCAAGGCACGGGTCAAGCGCTCGACACCGGCCGGCGCGGCGACGCGGACGTCGTCTTCGTTCACGCCCGTGCCCAGGAAGAGCGCTTCGTGACGGAAGGCTTCGGCGTCGAACGCAAGCCGGTGATGTACAATGACTTCGTGCTGATCGGGCCAAGGTCGGATCCCGCCGGCGTCAAGGGCAGCACCAACATCACGGCAGCCCTGCAGCTCATCCGAGAGCGGCAGGTGCCCTTCGTCTCGCGCGGCGACCGCTCTGGCACGCATGCGGCCGAACTCAACCTCTGGCAGGCAGCCGGTATCGACATCGCTGCCGCCAAGGGACCATGGTACCGCGAGATCGGCCAGGGCATGGGCGCAGCGCTCAACACCTCCGGCGCGATGGGCGCCTATGTGCTTGCTGACCGGGCGACCTGGCTCAACTTCCGCAACCGCGGCGACCTTGAGATCGTGGTCGAAGGCGACCGTCGCCTGTTCAACCAGTATGGCGTGATCCTCGTGAATCCGGCCCGCCATCCGCATGTGAAGCAGGCCGACGGCCAGCGCTTCATCGACTGGCTTGTCGGACCTGAAGGCCAGCGCGTCATTGCCGACTACAAGATCAACGGCGAACAGCTGTTCTTCCCCAACGCGACACAGCCAGGGGTTTGAGATGAACCGACGCTCGGCTCTCTCAGCCCTGGCCTGCCTCGTGCTTGCTCCCTCGGCACGCGCGCAAACTCCACCCCAACCCGAGCTTCGCCCGACCGCGACCTGGGGCTCCGGCCCGAACCAGCTTAGGATCGCAACGGGAAGCCCTGGTGAACTCGGGCTTCTGGAGGCAATCTCTACCGATTTCGCCCGGCGTAACGACGCGAGCGTCGTTTGGTTCCGGGCGGGCTCCGGCCAGGCAATGACCCTGCTGCGCGAGCGGCGGGTGGACATGATCCTTGCCCATGCCCCGCCGGCCGAGCGCCGTGCAGTGGCAGAGGGCTGGGCAACCGGTCGCCAGCTGATCGGGTCCAACGAATTCTGGATCGTTGGGCCTGCCAATGATCCGGCCAGGATTGCCGAGGCGCGGGACGCCGTGGACGCCTTCCGCCGTATCGAAGCGGCGAAGGCGAAGAAGGTCACCCGTGCCGACAATTCCGGCACGCATCAAAAGGAGATGGAGATCTGGCGTCTCGCGGGCATTGAGCCCAGGGGAGACTGGCTGATTCCCACCCGCGACTTCATGACTGCAAGCCTGCGGCGCGCGGATGCCGAGGAGGCGTATTTCCTGACGGATTCCTCGACATTCGTGGCTGAGCGGGCGGGTCTGCCCAGGCTGAAAGTCCTGTTCCGGGGTGGGCAGGTCTTGATGAACCCCTACCATACGCTCTGGCTGAAGGACCCGACGCCGGGCACGCCATTTGCCGAACGGTTCCTCGCCCATCTGATGTCCGAGGACATCCAGAATATGTTGCGGGTATATGGCAAGGACCTATACGGCGAGGCCATGTACAATGACGCCCGCGTTTCGCGCGAGCGGTGGCCACTCGACCAATGAGGATAAACCGATGAAAATCAGTGCTCGGAACCAGCTCAAGGGCAAGATCGTTGCGATCAAGCCCGGCGTAACGACGACGCATGTGAAGATTGATGTCGGTGGCCAGATCGTGACCGCAGCCATTACGGCTGAAGCCGCGGAAGAGCTCGGCCTCAAGCCGGGGATGGAGGTTTCCGCCATCGTCAAGGCAAGCGACGTCATGATCGGCGTAGATGGCTGAGATGCAGCACCACGACGCAACGCGTCCGGGCGAGATTGAGGCGCCACTGCCTGATCGCACGGATGCGCGCGTCGTGTTCATTGGCACGATCCGCACGCCCTTTCGCACGCGGGATGATTGCCCGCGTCAGGGCAAGGTGGATGGCCCGCTGTGCCGGATCGAATTGGATGATCTGTGGCGGCCGGCACTCAGGGGCATCGAGCGCTTTGGCAAAATCGAGGTGCTTTACTGGATGCATCAGGCCAGGCGCGATCTCGTCCTGCAAAGCCCGAAAGCCAATGGCGCGACATTCGGCACCTTCGCGCTGCGCTCTCCGGTGCGGCCCAATCCCATCGCAACCTCTCTGGTCGAACTGGTCACGGTCGAGGATGGCGCTTTGATCGTGCGCGGGCTCGATTGCGTCGACGGCACGCCGCTTGTCGATCTGAAACCTGATCGCGGCGCCTATACCCCACTTGCGCCCCCCAACCCGGGCGAATGGACGGAGGCATCGTCATGAAGCTCACCCGCCGCTCCTTCGCTTTGGGTGCAAGCGCTGTGATCGCGATGCCGCATGTCGCAAGAGCGCAAACGATCACCGACTCCGCCGGCCGTTCCATCACCGTGCCTGCCAATGTCAGCCGCATCTTTCCCGCAGGACCTCCTGCCGCGATCACCCATTACACCTTGCAACCCCGGACGCTGCTGGGCTGGCCTCGCGCCAATCGCGGCCCGGAACTGGTTTATCTCGATCCGGAAGTCGGTGCCCGCCCTGAACTTGGCCGCCTGACCGGTCGAGGCAACACCACGAATCTCGAAGTCCTGCTCCAGCTCAAGCCCGATCTCATCCTCGATATCGGTTCGACGGCACGCACCTTCGCCGAAACCGCAGATCGGGTGCAGGCGCAGACCGGCATTCCCTACGCTTTGCTTGATGGCCGCTTTGGCGCCATCCCCGAGAGCTACCGCCTGCATGGCAGGCTCGTCGGCGAGACGGCGCGGGCAGAAGATCTGGCGCGCTTTTGCGAGGAGATCATCCGCACCTGCCAGTCCCGTGTCGCCACTGTGCCGCGCGAAAGGCGCCCGCGGGTCTATTACGCACGCGGACCGCGCGGGCTCGATACCGGCCTTGGCGGCTCGATCAATGTCGAGACCATCGAATTCATGGGAGCGGTCAATGTCGCGGGTCAGACACGTGGCGGCCTTGCTACCGTGTCGCTCGAGCAGGTGCTGGCCTGGGATCCGGAAGTGATCATCACCATCGATCAGGACTTCGCCGCCAACGTCCGCCGCGATCCGTCCTGGGCGAGCGTGAGGGCTGTGCGTGACAGGCGCGTGCACCTGTCGCCGAAGATGCCCTTTGGCTGGGTGGATTTTCCGCCCTCGGTCAATCGCTTGCCGGGTCTGATCTGGCTGGGCAAACTGCTTTATCCGGATCTCTTTCCGGAGGACCTCACCACGTTCACCCGCGACTTCTACACGCGCTTCTATCACCGCACGCCGACGGATGCGCAGATCGCATTCGTGCTCGAAGGGCGCGGATGACGGGCCGCTTTGGCGCCATTGGCGGGATCACCATCGGTCTGGCCCTGCTTCTCATGGGGGTCGCGGTGGCGTTCTCGGTCGGGCGCTTCCCTATCAGCATCAGTGATCTCGGCCTTGCGCTCTGGTCGAAGCTGATCGGGCAGCCTTCGGGGCTGCCGCCCGCCGTCGATGCTGTGATCTTCAACATCAGGGGCCCGCGGGTGCTGGCGGCTATCCTGTGCGGCGCGGCCCTTGCCGTTGCAGGCGCCGCCTTTCAGGGCCTTTTCCGAAATCCGCTGGTATCGCCCGATATTCTTGGCGCATCCTCGGGCGCGGCGCTGGGCGCCATTACCGGCATCTTTTTCTCGCTCGGCGTGTTTGCCATCCAGGCGCTTGCGTTTGGCGGCGGGCTTATCGCTGTGGCCCTGGTCTACCTGATTGGATCCTCCATCCGCTCCGGCGACATTGCACTGGTCCTGGTACTGACCGGCGTTGTCATCGGTTCCCTGCTGGGCGCGGGCGTTGGCCTGCTGAAGTATCTCGCCGATCCCTACAATCAGTTGCCGGCGATGACCTTCTGGCTGCTCGGCAGCCTCGCCGGCACGGACCGCACCGATCTCCTGCCGCTGTTTGGACCCATCGCCCTGGGGACAGCCGTGCTTCTGGCGTTGCGCTGGCGCATGAACGTCATGTCGCTGCCCGAGGAAGAGGCGCAGGCGCTTGGCGTCTCAACGGGGCCGCTGAGGCTCGCAATCGTGGCCGCAGCCACGCTCGTCACCTCGGCCAGCGTCGCCGCAGCCGGTATCATCGGCTGGGTTGGACTGATCGTACCGCACATGGCGCGGTTCCTCGTCGGCCCCGAGTTCGGGAGACTGGTGCCGACCGCCGCGTTGCTGGGCGGCGGCTATTTGCTGCTGATCGACACCTTGGCCCGCAGCGCCGCGCAGGTCGAGATACCGCTCGGCATCCTCACCGCCGTCATCGGCACGCCGGTGTTCATCTGGCTGCTGATGTCCGCCCGCAAGAGCTGGTCATGACGCTCGCGACCGAAAGGCTCAGCTTCGGCTATCCAGGCAAACGGATCGGCCGTGACGTCACTCTCGCCGTTGCGCCAGGCGAAGCGTTGGCACTTCTCGGTCCCAATGGCGGTGGAAAAACGACGCTGCTGAAAACGATGCTCGGCCTGCTGGAACCACATGGTGGCTCGGTCAGTCTTGATGGACTTTCGCTTGCAGCAATGCCCGTTGGCCAGCGCGCCCGGCTCATCGGGTATGTGCCGCAGGCCCATGCCGGCATCTTCGCATTTTCGGTGCGCGACGTGGTGCTGATGGGCCGCACGGCCTATCAGGGTGTATTCGCCAAGCCCACGGCGCTTGATCGCACCATCGCAGACGATGAGATCCAAAGGCTTGGTATCGGCCATCTGGCCGACCAGCCCTACACGATGATTTCAGGGGGTGAGCGGCAGTTGGTCTTGATCGCTCGCGCGCTGGCACAGCAACCGCGATACGTTGTCCTCGACGAACCGACAGCCAGTCTCGACTTCGGCAATCAAGGCAAGGTCATGCGCCAGATCGGCGAACTGACTGCAAAAGGACTGGGCGTGCTGTTTACGACCCATGACCCGAACCAGGCCTTGCGGCACGCAGACAGGGTGGCGTTGCTAGGGGGCGGCACACTGCTGGCGGATGGACCAACGCGTGCGGTTCTGACCCCAGAGGCGCTGGAGAACCTGTACGGTGCTCCTCTCGTCTAC
>JAIYEB010000008.1 GCA_027487195.1 Hyphomicrobiales bacterium
CATCCAGCCCTGAACCACATCCGGGCGAAAGCTCCGTGTGATGCTCGCAAGGCGAAAGGCTGCCGGCAAAAGGTGAAGCCCGCGCGCCTCAAGCACATCAACAGGGATCCCGTTGGCGGTCAGGATCTCAGCATTCGGGCCGCCGCTGAGCGCGATGACCCTTTGTTCAATGCCTTGCGCCGCAAGCGCCTTTGTCAGCGTGATCAACGTGGCCTCGGCACCGCCGACCCCAAGGCCTGTGATGATGTGAAGAACCCGCGTCATTCTGCCCTGCCCAACAGTTGAGCCCAGCGCGTCACCACAGCATTCGCCAGATAGATGTCTGCAAGCAGGGTCGGGCGCGGGGCCTGAACAGGATCTGGTGCGATTGCCGACAGGGCCGCTGTGAGACCTTCGACGTCCCGGACAAGGCGGACAGCGCCGTCCACACACTCAACGCCGTCCATCTCCGCACTGTCCCAGGCGATCACTTTTGTCCCAAGGGCCAGCGCCTCAAGTCCGACATTGGGCAGACCCTCGACGCGCGATGGCAGGGCAAACACATCGCCTCCGGCAATGGCCTGCGGCAGGTCTCGCGAAAACCCGGCAAGCCTGACACGCTCGCTCAGGCCTGCGCCGTCAATCTGGCTTTGAAGCGCGCTCTGTTCCGGCCCGGTTCCGTAGATGGTGATCTGGCTGTCACTCGGCAGATTGCCGGCGGCGTCGATCAACCGATCAAAGCCCTTGGCCTTCGTCAAACGCCCGGCCCCAACAATGCGCAGACCCGGACCATGCGTACGCTCCGGCCGCTGAGCCCTTTCTCTCAGGCTCGCAATATCCACCGGGTTTGGCACTTCAACGATCCGGCCCTGTGCGCCGGGTGCTGCGGCCGCAATTTCGGCTGCAATCCGCTGGGTTGGCGCGACAATGAGATCGGCGCGCGGGTAGGCGAGGCGGTATCCAAGCCCGGCCAGCGGACCCGGCAGGGCATCTCGCGTGACGGACAGGCGATTGGCCTCTCGCAGCACAAGCCGGCTGCGGCCCAGGAGCGGCCGTGCCGCGGCAAGCGCCATGTTGAGATAGCCCATGACCGAGATGATGACTTCGGCATCAAGCCTGCGAAGAACGCGGATCAGACGGGGCAACGCCGAGCGCAGCCTTGTAGCCCCGAGCCGCTCGACTGCAACGCCCGGAGGTGGCTCCAAAACATCCTTGCCGCCAACGACGACAATCGTGACCGCCACCCTGAAGTGCGCAAACCCGTCCGCAAGGGTGAGCATAACGCGCTGCGCGCCGCCGCCGCCAAGATCTGGCAGAACGATTGCAATTGAGCGGGGCGGCGAAAGCTCTGTCATCACAGGAGGCGGGATAGCCGAGCGCGTGCGGAAACACAAAGCCGGGACTTGCATGGAAGCCTCCGGCATGGTGAAGCGCTGGGGATGAACTGGTACGCAACACTCGACCGCCTTCAGGCCATTCTTGCCCTTAGCGATGACGCTGAACTCGTCAGCGCATGGGATGCGTTTTCGGCTGAAGTGAAGCGCGCAGAACACCACCCCTACCATATCGAGCGCATCCGCCTTGAACTCGATGCCATGACGCTGAGCCGAGGCGGGGGAGCCGTGCGGGTTCTCGACCATGGCTGTGGTCCGGGCTCGACGCTCATCTATCTTGCGGCACTTGGGTACACGGACAGCTTTGGCGTTGACGTGTCAGGCAATAAGAATTCAGCGCAAAACCGGCTGGCGCGCCTGTGCTGGGGCCGCCGCTATGATTGCTTTCTCGAATATGATGGCCGCACGCTTCCCTTTGCTGATCAGAGCTTCGATCTTGTGATCAGCCAGCAAGTTGTCGAGCATGTGCCGGACGCTGAGTATGAGGCGTACTTTGCCGAAGAAGGCCGAGTTCTGGCGCCAGGTGGGGTCGCGCTGCATCAAATTCCGCACAAGCTCGTGCCCTATGACAGCCACACCGGCGCATGGGTCTTGCCCATGCTGCCGGATCGCGTCGCGCAGACAGTCATGAAGGCGCTCGGCGGGGAATGGCCGGATCATGTCCATTTGCGCTGGCCCTGGGTTCATGCCGGCATGATCCAAAAACACATCGGGCCGTTTCGAAACCTGTCAGCGGAGCGGCTCACAGGTCTTCAGGACATCGCCTATTATGATGGCCCCAAGGGGTTGCGCGGCCTGATCGCAAGGGTTTGCGCGTTGCCGGGCGTTGGGCCGGTCTTTGCCCGGGGGCTATCGAATTTCGTTTTGATGGAAACGCGCGCCGAGAAGCGGTGAGTTAGTCCCTTGGCCAACGCCACGGATCGAGGATTTCGTCTCCGAGCTCCTCGAAAACATCGTCAGGCAAGGCCGGAACACTCATAGCTGCCGAAGCAGCAATGGCTGACAGTTGCGAGGCGCTTTCGCACCCAACAATCGTCGACACAAAGGCGCTGTTCGATGTCATGGCGTTCAGCAGAAGCGCCAAGCGTGTTGCACCAACCTCTTTGGCGAAGTGATCGAGCCGGATCAGCCCCTGTGCCAGGCGCTGCAGGTGCCGAGGGAGCGTGTCGGGTGCCATCAACAGCGCCCCCTGAAGGAACGCCGAGCGCGAGAACACTGATACTCCGCGTTTTTGAGCCTCGGTTGTTACCCCGGCCCGCTCAAACCGGCGGTCAGCAAGGCTTGCAGGCAGTTGCAGGGCCTGGGCATTCGTCTCGTTGAGGATGCGCATAGCACCGGCAATCGTCGTGACTGAAGCGCCGTAGCCCCCAATCCGTCCGTCAGCAATAGCTGCTGCCAGGGAAGCCTCGACACCCGGCGCCAGCAAGTCCGCTTCGCGGTGGACCAACACCAGGCGCGGCGTTCGGCGCAGCAGCTCGATCGATGTCGCCAATGACGCTTCAGCGGCATGTGCCGGCTGATCGGGCGGGAGCGGCGAAAGCTTTGTAATGATATCTGCGGTCTGTCCTGTCGAAAGCCAGCGACCAATGCGTTCTTCTGAAATGCCGTAGGCGCGCGCTGTATCGAAGGTCGAAATCCCGCAATCGACGGCAGTCGACAGGATTTCATTTGCGCACGCCTCGGTCGGAAGGCCTGCCTTGTTTGCAACCCCATAGGCGAGGCCAAGTTGGACAGTGCCCAGGGTCAGCCGAGATGGGCTGAAGGTTTGAGGCAACCGCACGACTCTAGACCATGTAGCCTGATCCGGATCTGACGCGTCCGGCAGCAATCCTCGCGCGCCACCAATCGATGGTGCGACCAATGCCGGCTTCCAGCGAGGTCTCCGGCATCCATCCCGTCGCCGCTGTCAGCTTGTCGTGCCGTGCTATCAAAGCGCGCACTTCGGAGTTTGGCGGGCGCATGCGATCAGCCTTCTCCACTACGGGCTTGTTGGTGCCAGACAATCGCGCAATGGCATCGACAGTCTCGCCGATCGTGACCGAGCGGCCGGTACCGCCATTGTAGACCTGACCAGCCTCGACCTTGTCTGACAGGCCCATCGCCAGGAAGGCGGCTGCGGTGTCTTCAACAAATGTGAAGTCGCGCCTTGGTGTGCGGTCGCCGATTTCAATGACGGTGCAAGCCGGGTCCAGCGCCTGGCGAATGGTCGAGCCGATGACTGCGCGTTCGCTCTGGCGCGGACCAAAGGTATTGAACGGGCGCAACGTCATGACTTCCAGCCCAAACGATCGGGCATAGGCTTCCGCCATCATGTCAGCGCCGATCTTTGAAGCAGAGTAGGGTGACTGGCCCTGCAGGGGATGAGTTTCGTCCATGGGCTCGACAAGGGCGGTGCCGTAGACTTCGCTTGTTGAGGTGTGGATCACCCTGCGGGTGCCATTTGAGCGGGCAGCCTCGAGCACATTCAGCGTGCCGCGCACATTCACGTCGACGTACGACGAAGGTGCATCATAGGAAAACGGGATCGCGATCAATGCCGCGAGGTGAAAGCATGTGTCAGCGCCCGACAGGAAGCGTTGCATCTGGCCAGCGTCACGGATGTCGCCTCGAATGATCGAGACGCTTTTCCTGACATCTGCGCTCAGATCGTCAAGCCAACCCGCGGAATCGAATGAATTGTAGCAAGCCAGCGCCTGAACGCTCGCTCCAGCCGCTACAAGCGCCTCAACCACATGGCTGCCGATGAAGCCATCGGCCCCCGTGACCGCCACCTTCCTGCCGCGATAGCCGGACATACTGACATCCCTTTGTTGCTCCCCCACGCTCTCAACAGGTCCGGGCGCTGCGGTCAAGTCCAGTGTTCATGGCGTGAACATAAGGCTTGACCCGCAGGGTTCACGGGTCTAGCGAACCTGCCATCAGCCATGTTGGGCCTGAAGCAAACTGATCGCACGACCCGGCAATGGGCGACGCAAGTCACCCGTTGTGCGGTAGCCGTCTATGGTGCGCGGGGCGGGGCGCTCTCGTCGTGATCCCGCTCGCCGTTCCCGATCTGCGTGGACGCGAGGCGGAGTTGCTCTTGCAGTGCGTCCGCGACAACTGGGTGTCGACCGCAGGGCCAGATGTCAAAAAGCTTGAGGATGAAATCGCTGCGTTGACAGGTCGAAAGCATGCCATCGCGGTTTCGACCGGCACGGCGGGCCTCCATATGGCGCTTGTTGGTCTTGGCATTGGCCCCGGCGACCGGGTTGCGGTTCCGGACTGGACGTTCGCGGCAACAGCCAACGCCGTCTGCCATGCCGGCGCAGAACCGGTTTTCATCGATATCAGCCCCCGGGACTGGGCCATTGATCCGGTTCTTCTCGATCAGGCGCTTGCTTCAGATCCGACAATCCGCGCTGTCATTGCTGTCGATCCGCTCGGGCATGCCGCTGATCTTGATGCACTTTTTGAAGTGACACAGCGCCATGGCGTGGCGCTTGTTGAGGATTCTGCGGCGGCGATCGGGACGCTTTATCGCGGCAAGCCTTGCGGGTCGTTTGGGGCCGCCTCGGTGTTCTCGTTCAATGGCAACAAGACCGTCACTGCCGGTGGCGGCGGCATGGTCATGACGGATGATGATGAGATTGCCCGCATCGTGCGGCACGTCTCGACCACAGCGCGTCTTGATGGCCAGTACCTTCACGACCGTGTCGGTTACAACCATCGCATGACGAATGTGAATGCAGCCATCGGGCGTGCGCAACTCGAGCGGCTTGGTGAGATGGTTGCAGCAAAACGCGCTATCGCCGCGCGTTATGATGCAGCCCTTGAAAATCGCAACGATATGCGCCGGATGCCACGCCCGGACCATTCCTGGTCGACGGCCTGGCTCTATTCCATTGAGCTTGAAACAGCAGATGCCGCTGAGGAGCTTGTCAAACGCATGGACCTGAATGGCATTCAGGCCAGGGTGTTCTGGCGTTCGCTCTCGGCTCAGGCAGCCTGGGCCGGCGCACCTTCCCTGCTCAATGGCACGTCG
>JAIYEB010000385.1 GCA_027487195.1 Hyphomicrobiales bacterium
CGACGCCTGGCAGAGTTTCGCCCGTGTCGCCGTGAATGATGTCGATCGCATCAAGCTCAAGACCAAGCACACTCGCCACGATCTGCGCTGAAGCGGTTTCGCGGCCCTGGCCTTGTGCTGTCGATCCGGTGCGCACGATGACGCGGTTGCCCGCGCCCTTTTCAATGACGGCGCTCTCGAAGCCAGCCCCGCAAGGCTCGATGGCAAGTGCAACCCCATAGCCGACGAGTGTGCCACGGCGGCGGCGTTTTGCGATCTCGCGCTTCAACTCGACATAAGAAGTGACTGCGACCAATCGGTCGAGAACACCGGCATAGTCTCCGGAATCGAGCACTTCCCCCGTGGGTGTGCGGTAAGGAAACGCCTTTGCCGGAATCAGATGCGCGCGTCGAAACGCGATTGGATCGCGCCCGACAGCATGAGCTGCCCGCTCGACCAAACGCTCGATCAGCATGGCCGCTTCAGGCCGTCCGGCACCACGATAGATGCCGACCGGTGGCATGGCCTTGGCCGTCGACTTGGAGCGAACGCCGATCGACTTGATCAGGTAAGGCCCAGGGATCGTGCGCCCGGCGTTGCGGACAGGAATGGCGGCGCTGAAAGGGAAGAACCAGCCAAGGCCGCTGTCGAAACTGGCCTCCATGGCTGTCATGCGCCCACGCTTGTTGATGGCAATGCGACCCTTGCCAGTGATGCCGCGCCCGCGGGGAGCTGCCAGAAACTCCTCCGACCGGGTCGCAATCCACGCGACAGATCGCTTGAGCTTCAACGCTGCCGCCGCCACGACGATATCTTCCGGCGTCAAGCTCGCCTTGCCGCCAAACGCGCCGCCAACGTCCGGTGCAATGACCTGAACAACAGCGGGGTCGAGGCCAAAGATCTTGGCAATGTCGTTTCGCGTGCGATGGGGTGTCTGCGTCGAGTGGTAGATCAAAAGCCCCTTGCCCTTTGGCGTTACCGTGATCGAGCGGGGCTCAATCGGAGCTGGCGCCACAAGCGCATGCCGGGTTGTGACGCTGATGATGTGGGCTGCGTCGTTGAAGGCCGCGTCAGGGGTACCGGATTGCCAGGTCACAAGCCCGCCGCCCGAGGGCTCGGCACCATCCTCGCCGTCAATGTCGAGAATGACCGCTTCGCATCCATCGCGGACAGCGCTGTGGTTCAGCCCGATCACCGCAACGACGGGCTGGCCAAGGGCAGAGACATGGCCGCGGGCCAGGGCCGAGAATGCTGGCACCGTCAGATCATCTGCGGCCTTGTTGACAGGTGGCGCGCCAACCGAGGCCAAATCTTCACCCGTCAGCACCCCGACAACACCCTTGATCGCAAGGGCTGGCGAGACGTCGATGCCCATGATGCGACCGCGCGCCATGGGGCTGCGCACAAAGCCCAGGATCAACGTGCTTCGCTCAAGCGTATCTTCAACGTAGCGACCACGACCGGTCAGAAGGCGCTCATCTTCACGGCGTAAAACGGATCGACCAATATGGTCACCCATATTGGCTTTTGGTTCGCTCATAATGTTCTCATGGAATGCGTGTTGGAAGCGTGGGCTGTGGTGTGCTTGCGGCGGGGCGCATGTGCCGGCGGGCTTCGCGGGCCGCCGCGATCCGCTCATCATCTGTGGCGAGCGTGAACGCATCGTCAAAGGCTTCAATGATCCAGGCATCGCGCTCGGGATCGGCGCCATCGCGCGCAACGGTTAGCATCGCAAGCCCGTCCACAGGTCGACGTGGCATGCCCTCGGCGCCAACAAACATCAGCTCGCCAAGGGTTGCGGTCGCGGCCCGGTGGCCCTTTTCCGCAGCGTTTCGAAGCCATTGGGCAGCAAGGCGCGGGCTGCGCTCGATGCCCTGACCCTTCAGGTACATCCGGCCCAACTGGTACTGGGCCTCCTGATCGCGAAACACCGAGGCTGCGTGATAGAACATGCGCCAGGCCGACGCATAATCACGGTTGATCTCGGAGCCTGGAATGCCCGCGAGCCGGATCGTACCAAGCTCGACAAAGGCGCGGCTGGTAATCTGGGCGGTCGGCGATGTCGGATCATCATCCGCATGGCGCTCGACGATCTGCGAAAACCAATGAAAAGCCTGGAGTTCATCGCGCTCGACGCCTGAGGCGCCATCGCGCAGCATGCGCCCCACGCGCCAGGCCGAGGCTGTATGCCCCTGGCGGGCGGCATCGAGGAACGCATCGAAGGCGGCGCGCGCGTCACCTGAACGCATGGAGCGCGCGCCCTGTCTGAAAGCTTCACCTGGCGTGATTTGTTTGGGCGATGGCGTGCCATCAAATGCATGCGCCGGTGCAGCCCCGAGGAGGGCCGCACCGACGAAGGCACAAATCAGAACAGATGCAAGCGACTCAGATGTCCGCATAGGCCTTCTTTTCGTGGGCAGCGCCCGGATGTGTCAGCGCGCCATGAACGGCTGGACCAACGGTTTGCACATATTTCCACAGCACGCCGGAGCCGAACTCTGGCGGATGGGGCTTCCAGTCCTTCTTGCGGGCGCGCATCTCCTTGGCCGACACATCGACCTTCAGGATGCCCTTCACAGCGTCAATCGTGATGATGTCGCCGTCGCGCACCATGGCGATGGGTCCGCCGACCTGCGCTTCGGGGCCGACATGGCCGATGCAGAAGCCACGGGTGGCTCCCGAAAAGCGTCCGTCGGTGATCAGCGCGAGCTTGTCGCCCATGCCCTGGCCATAAAGCGCTGCGGTGGTTGCAAGCATCTCGCGCATACCAGGGCCGCCTTTGGGGCCTTCATAGCGAATGACGAGAACCTCGCCTTCCTTGTAGGTGCGCGCCTTCACGGCCTCAAAGCAGGCTTCTTCCGTGTCAAACACGCGCGCAGGGCCCTTGAACTTCAGCTTCTTCATGCCGGCGACCTTCACGATCGCACCTTCAGGGGCAAGATTTCCCCTCAGCGTGACAACGCCACCGGTCTTGGTCAGCGGCTTGTTGGCTGGGTAGATGACGTCCTGCTGATCGTTCCAACGCACGTTTGCGAGGTTTTCAGCCATGGTGCGCCCGGTCACGGTCATGCAATCGCCGTGCATGTAGCCATGGTCCAGAAGCGTCTTCATGACCTGCGGAATGCCGCCGGCCTCATAGAGGTCCTTGGCAACATATTTGCCGCCCGGCTTCAGGTCAGCCAGATACGGCGTGCGCTTGAACACCTCGCCAACGTCAAACAGGTCGAACTTGATGCCGGCTTCGTTCGCAATAGCTGGAAGGTGCAGCGCGGCATTGGTTGACCCGCCGGTTGCTGCAACAACGGCCGCAGCATTTTCCAGGGCCTTCAACGTGACAATGTCGCGCGGGCGAATGTTCTTCGCCAGCAGTTCCATGACCTTTTCACCGGCCATGGCGCAGAAGCTGTCGCGGATTTCGTAAGGGGCAGGCGCGCCGGAAGAGTAGGGGAGCGCAAGGCCAATGGCCTCAGAAACGCAGGCCATCGTGTTCGCCGTGAACTGCGCGCCGCAAGCGCCCGCTGACGGGCAGGCAACATGCTCAAGCTCGGTCAACTCTTCAGTCGACATGGTGCCAACGGAATGGCGCCCGACCGCTTCAAACACATCCTGAATGGTCACAGGCCGGCCTTTGAAAGTGCCGGGAAGGATCGAGCCGCCATAGATAAACACGGACGGGACGTTGAGGCGAACCATCGCCATCATCATGCCGGGCAGCGACTTGTCGCAGCCGGCAAGGCCGACGAGCGCGTCGTAGGCGTGTCCGCGCATGGTCAGTTCAACGGAGTCGGTGATCACATCCCGCGACGGCAGCGAGGCTTTCATGCCGCCATGGCCCATGGCGATGCCATCCGTCACGGTGATCGTGCAGAACTCGCGCGGCGTGCCCTTGGCAGCAGAAACACCCTTCTTGACCGCCTGGGCCTGACGCATCAGCGCAATATTGCAGGGCGCGGCTTCGTTCCAACAGCTCGCCACACCAACGAGCGGCTGATCCAGCTGCTGTCTTGAAAGCCCCATGGCGTACATGAACGCGCGGTGCGGCGCGCGGTCGGGCCCTTCCGTCACGTGGCGGCTGGGCAAGCGGGACTTGTCGAAGGTCTTGGTAGTCATGAACGGTCCTCCCGGGCGCAACTCATCTGCGGCCCTGTCATCCCGTTGTGTTCCACGTCATGCACGCGGGTCAACTCTCTGACAGGCCTAAGCTTAAGGGCACGGGTCCATTCCACGGAAACGCTGCGACCATGGCGGGATTGCGGCTGACGTCCGAGTCCGCAACGGAAGGCAATCCAGTGTTGCGGGAACGACACAGCCGAAGGGACGACAGACCCTGAGAAAAGTTTGGAATCAGCAAAGCCTGGGCCGTGAGCGGTGCGCACCATGACCTACGATGTCAAAACCTCGATCGAGGCATGGATGTCATCGAGCGCACGTTCGGCCGCCTCGCGGCCTGCAACAATCGACTCTGCAGCCTTGTGGAAATCGAACAGACCGACCTTGGGCAAGCGTGGGACAATCATCACGTCCGGAGGGTCGCCTGCCAGACGCGCCCGTGAAATGCGGTCCTGCGTGATGTTGAATGCATCACCAATGACGGTGGTCAGCCCAGGGGCACCAGCGCCCTGCGTCCCGACGAGCTGACGGCGCAGCGCGCGCGGGCTCTTGTCTGCAGCCTCCTGCACGACGTCATCTTCCGCAGTGTCATCATCGCCATGGGCAGTGATGACGCTGCCACGGCCATGTGAATCCCAATGCAATGACACGCCGATCACGACATCAACGTCCGCCGTGCGGCAGACCGAAATCGGCACGGGATTTACAAAAGCGCCATCAATCAGCCAGCGCCCGCCAACCTTGATCGGAGGAAAGACGCCGGGCAAGGCGTAGGAGGCTTCAATCGCGCTCACGACGGGTCCGCGTGTCAGCCAGACCTCATGGCCGGAGCCGATTTCTGTCGTGACCGCCACGAACCTGTGTTGCAGCTTTTCGATCCGCATTCCCTGGAGATGCGTCGTCAGCATGTCGCCGAGTTTGCGTCCGCCGATAAGCCCGGGCGCGCCGAGCGTGAGATCAAGCAGACCCAGCACACGCCGTGGGGTCAAAGATCGTGCAAACTCTTCAAGCTCCGGGAGCTTGCCTGCGGCATAGCACCCGCCGGCGACAGCGCCGATCGATGTTCCTGCGATCACGTCTGGAATGATGCCGTCTTCGGCAAGCCGCTGAAGCACGCCGATGTGCGCCCAACCGCGTGCGGCACCGCCGCCTAGCGCAAGACCGACCCGCGGGCGCGGTCCCTTTGCAATCGGCGGCGTCGGAGCCTCTGCGCGAGGCGGCGCCTTGAACATGCCGGCGAAGGGCGAAAACATGCCGTGTCACCTCGACCGCGGCGTCTGCGCCAGGGCGGCACGTGAACGCGATCCTCCTCAAGATATCATCCAGACCTGTCTGAATGATGAAAGCAAAATTCATATCCGCTCTACGGTATGGCGAGGCCCGCCGCACGGGCACGTGCCAAAACGCGTTCAGCGCGCCTGACATGGGGCCGGTCCAGCATCTCCCCGTCAATGCCGATCACCCCTAGTCCGGGATTCTGCGCAAAAGCCGCCACGATCTTGCTGGCGCGCAAAACAGCCTCCGGCGTTGGTGTGAAGACCTTATTGATGACGTCGACCTGCGCAGGATGGATCGCCATCTTCGCGCTGAAGCCATCGCGGCGTGCGCGCTCGGCTTCGATGCGCAACCCTTCAAGATCACGATACGCCGTGTAGACAGTGTCAATCGCTGCAACGTCAGCGGCGGCTGCTCCAAGCAGCAACAGGTCGCGCGCAATCCGATAGGGCCCGGCAAAGCCGCCGGTTTCGTCGCGGTTGGTTTCAGCGCCAATGTCGGCCGACAAATCCTCGGCACCCCATGTCATGCCACGCAACCGGTGGCTTGCGCCGACAAAGGTCCCGAGCCGAAAGATTGAAGCTGCGGTTTCGGTTGCAATCGCAATAATGCCAATGGCGCCATCGGGCAGGTCGCCGATGGCCTCGGATGCCGCCAGCTTGGTTGCGAGGTGGATCACGTCGCCGCCACCGCTTGCCTTCGGCAGCATGATGGCGCTCGGATGTTTGGCGCAGACTGCGGCCAGGTCCTTGTCGATATCCGGCCCGTCCAACGGGTTGACCCTGACAATCAGCGCTGGCCCCGAGGCGCGCGGCCGCACCAAGACGTCGGCAACAATCTCGCGCGCTTCTGCGCGACGAGACGGCGAAACGGAATCCTCAAGGTCGAGGATCAACGCATCGGCGCCCGACGTCAGCGCCTTTTCGATCTTTGCCGGCTGGTCGCCTGGCACAAACAGAAGGCTGCGCATGTCCCTAGGCAACCTTCTGCTTCAGCATGAAAGCCTGTCGATCACAGGCTGCAACGAGGTCGCCGGTCTGTTTGAACGCCTCATGCCTGAACGTCACAATGCCAGCCTCGGGGCGTGATTTCGATTCTCTCTTTTCGATCACGGTTGTTCTGACGTTGATCGTGTCGCCGTGAAACAAGGGGGCGGGGAATTTCACGTCGCTCATCCCGAGATTGGCGAGTGTTGTGCCGTAGGTTGTGTCGTGAACCGATATGCCGATCATCAGGCCGAGGGTGAAAAGTGAATTCACCAGCGGCTTGCCCCAGGGCGTTTCGGTTTCGCAATAATGCGCATCGAGGTGAAGCTTTGCCGGGTTGAGCGTCATGGAACTGAAAAGGATGTTGTCGGTTTCCGTGACAGTCCGCGTCAGTGAGTGCTCGATCACCTGGCCCGGCTCGAATTCTTCAAAGTACAGGCCTTTGGCCATGTCATGCCCTCCGATGTTTAGGAAACGTTTACCATAAAGGGTGAGGCTCCTGTCGAGAGATTCAGGAGAGTCGCGGGCATGCTGCCCATCAGTGCTTCAAACCGTCAGGCCCCCGTTGTTGATGCGATCCGTTCGGCATCACAACGCTCAGGCGTGCCGTTCGACTACATGCTGCGGACTGCGCAGCGGGAGTCGAGCCTTGATCCTGCGGCAAGGGCTGGGACCTCGACGGCGACAGGCCTTTTCCAGTTTCTTGAGGGAACCTGGCTGCAGGTGGTCAAGGAGCAGGGACCGGCCCTTGGCATGCAGCGCGAGGCCGATGCTATCGAGCGTCGTGGGGATGGTCGTTTTGTCGTTGCGGACCCCGCACGGCGTCGTGAGATTCTTGATCTCAGGCTAGATCCCCAGGTGGCATCGAGTGTTGCCGCAGCCTTCACGACACAGAATGCCCAAGCCCTCCAGCAGTCACTGGGCCGCGCGCCCAGCGAGGGCGAACTTTACGCTGCGCATTTCCTTGGCGCCTCCGGTGCGTCGCGCCTGATTGCTCTGGCTGAGCGGACACCAGACGCTGCTGCCGCGAGCGTCTTTCCGGATGCGGCAGAGGCCAATCGCCGGATTTTCTTTCGTGGTGGCCAATCCCGCACAGCCTCGGAAGTCCTGAGCTCGCTTGCAGCCGGTCAGGGCCAGGGGCCTGTCCAGCTCGTCGCTCAGGAAGCGCGTGATGCGGCGCCCCCCGGGCCTCAAGGGCCAATTTTTCATAGCCTTTTCGCGCCGGAGAGCCGTGGCCCCGTGTCCCAGATGGTCCAGGCGATCTGGGGGCGGGGAGGTGCGCCTCCCGTTCCTGATGCGCCTGCGCGCCAACCCTTCTTTCCATCCGCAAATCTTGCCGCGCGCGTTGCCTTTGCGGGCCAGCCCGAACTTGTGCGCCCGGCGTCGGCTTCAATGATAGCAGCGCCAGCGGCAGGCACGGCCGTTTCATCAGCCATTCCAACACCACCTGAGCGACCTGCTCGCACGCAAGCGGCCGCACAGAACCGCTTGATGCCTTTCGATCTTCTCGCCTTTGCCCGTCAGCGTCTTGGCCAGAGGTAAGCGCGCGTAGCGCTGGAGTTTGTTATGATCATTCGTGAGTTTTTGCTCTGGGTACGGACTGCTCCTGCAGCTGAGCGTGCTGATGCACTTGCCGCCCTTGCGCGCGCCTATCTCCATTCAGGTCTTGATGCGGATGATAAGGAAGCCGCCGAAGCGGCCATGACCGTTCTGCTCGATGATCCATCGCCTCTGGTGCGCGGTGCGCTGAGCGGGGCGTTGGCTTCATCACCGCATGCGCCGCGCCATATCCTGCTCGCACTCGTGGGCGATCAGCACGAGGTCGCCGGGCCGATTCTCAGGCGCTCACCGCTCTTGCTTGACAGCGAGTTGATTGATGCTGCCGCGCGTGGCGACGTGCGCATTGAGGTGGCCGTTGCTGAACGCCGCCCGCTCTCGCGCGCTGTTGCGGCTGCCCTTGGCGAGGTTGGCTCTGCCACGGCTGTGCTCGCACTCCTGTCGAACGATTCGGCTGATCTTGCGCAGTTCACACTGTCCCGCATTGCCGAGCGTCACGGTGCTGAGGCCTCGGTACGCGAGGCATTGCTGGATCGAAGCGACATCACATCGACCGTTCGCCAGCGTCTCGCGCGCCATCTCGCGACGGAGCTTGATGGCTTGCTTGGCGCGACCGGGTGGCTCAACTCCGAGCGCGCGCGGGCTGTGACCTGCGAAGCCGTGGAGCGCACCGCCGTTCTCCTGTCCCATGGCGGCGCACGCAAAGACGTCGCAGAACTGGTGGAACACCTTCTGGAAGAGAGGGAATTGACGCCGGCTCTGCTGCTGCGCAGCCTGTGTGCCGGTGGGCTGGAACTGTTCGAGGAGACGCTCGTGCGGCTCTCCGGCGTTGATCGCCGGCGTGTCGCGGCTCTGTGCGTCGATGGTCCGTCAGCTGGTTTTGACGCGCTCTACAGGCGAGCGGGATTGCCTGATGCCGCGCTGCCGGCGTTTCGTGCGGCCCTCTCGGTGCGTAAGGAAGCGATGGTTGACGACAGCCCTGGTGCGCGCGCGCAGTTTTCCCGTCGTATGCTGGAGCGCGTCCTGACACGCTATGAGCTGGATGCGCCTGATGAGTCAGACCATCTCATGTTGATGCTCAGGCGCTTTGCATCGGAAGCCGCCCGACTGGAGGCGCGCGCATTTGCAGCGGCCTATACGGCTGATGCACCGGGCGAACACGCTGCGTAATCAAGCTGCCGTCGACAGGATTTAATGAAGCCGCAATCGTCCGCAATCTGCCCCAGGACGTCTCGGGTTTGGTCGCAACCTGTCAGGCGACCGCAGCTTCGTCCTGCAATGCAATCTTTGCTGCTTCAGCACGGGCCTCTTCCACTGAAATGAACTCGCTGGTTACCGTCGTGAGTTTTTCAACAAGCGCTCTGGCGATGTCCGTGCTTACTTCGCGCGCGCGCTCATTCACAATTGCCGTGATCGACGCAACGTGTTGCTCAACCAACACCGCTGGCACGCGGGATCGATCTTCCACGCGATCAATGAGCCCGCAAAGGCTGTCAGCAACCTGGCCGGCCAATGGAAATCCAACAGTGCCTGCGAGACCCTTGATATCGTGAGAGGCGCGAAACAGCGTCTGGGCAAGGTCGTCCGTCAAGCCGTTGGCTTTAACCTCGCCATGGGCTTTGGCCAGGTCTCCAAGACACTGATCAATCCATTGGTCATAGTTGGTCGACAGGGTTTGCAGAGCGGCTTCTGCCTGAGCGATCATGGTGGCTTGGCTGCGCCCAAGTTTGCTCTTGGCCTTTCCCTCAAGCCTGAACTTCTCGGGGATCTCGACGATCAGATGCCAGGTTGGATCGCTGCGCTCAACCGCTTGGGTCATAGTGAATTCCACGAGTTTGATCGTATGCGAGTGAGATGTGAACGACATCAGCGACGGCGATTGAGTGACCGTACCCTGGTTGTATACATCCCAGAGGTGAACGCTTCGTTGGCGCGAGATGTCTGTGGCAGCGCCACGCCCAGGCTTGGCACGATTAAAACCCGAACTGCTCGTTGAAAATCCGCTCGCTCAGGCTTCGCCCGGGGTCAAACAGCAGCGGAAGGGCAATGGTTTTGTCCTCATAGACCGTCACGCGGGCCACATCGCGCACTTCCGAGTGGTCTGCTGTTGCGGCCATGGAGCGTCTCTCGGCGTCCAGCACCCGCACCTCGATCCGTGAGCTTGATGGCATCAGCGCGCCGCGCCAGCGCCGTGGCCGGAACGGTGAAATCGGCGTCAGCGCCAGCAGGGCGGAATCAATTGGAATGATCGGCCCATGGACCGAGAGATTGTAGGCGGTTGAGCCTGCAGGTGTCGCGACCAGTACGCCATCTCCGACGAGTTCGGCGAGGCGCACCCTGCCATCAATGCTGATTTCAAGATGCGCG
>JAIYEB010000061.1 GCA_027487195.1 Hyphomicrobiales bacterium
ATGACGCCAAGCTCGGCCGCTGTGGCCTGGAGCGCTGCGGCAAAGGGCACGGGATAGCCGCGCTTGACCAGAGCCGGGATCATGATCGCGCCAATGGCAAAGGTCGTTGCAACGGAAGAGCCGGAGATCGCTGCAAAGATCATGCAGGCAACGACACAGGTTGCGGCAAGGCCGCCCTGAACACCGCCGACGAGCGAACGGGCAAACTCGACCAGCCGGCGCGAGATCCCACCGACATCCATCACATTGCCAGCGAGGATAAAGAACGGGATCGCGGCCAGTGGAAACCGGTCAAGGCCAATGAAGGCCTGCTGCGCCATGACGATCAGCGGGAAATTGGTGTAGCCCGCCATGCCAACAATGGCCGCAAGGCCAATGGCAACGGCGACCGGAACGCTGATCGCAAACAGGACCAGCATCAGCCCAAGCATAGAGCCGGTCATACGGCGGTCTCCAACTCTTCGGCACGCCGATCAAAGAAATGTGCAACCGCCCCGATGATTGCAAACGCTGAACCCACCGGAATGGCGGCGTAGGCGTAGCTCATGGATATCTCAAGACCGGCCATGATCTGGAACTGGACGCGCATTGCCATGGTCCAGCCAAACCAGAACAGGACAACGATCAGGACGAGGCTCGACAGGACCGATGCCGCTTCAAGCCACGCCCTGAGCTTTGGCGGCGACAAGCGGTGCGCAAGGTCAATCGAGACCAGCGCGCCGTTCCTCAGTGTCACTGAAAGGCCGAGAAAGACCATCCAGATGAGGGAAGCGCGCACCAGCGCTTCCGACCAGACCGCAGGTGTCGATGTCGCAAAACGCGAGATGATCTGCCAGCTGCCTGCGACCACAGCAATGGCGAGCGCAAGGCAGGCGAGGATAGTGGCAAGCCCCGTCGTCAGGCGATCAAGGCGGAGGATGGCGTTGCTGAGAGCGCGCATGGGAAGGTGGCGAGCCCGGCGTCAGACCGGGCTCGCCCGCCGGCTCAGTTCGCGCGCCAGGCGCGGATGCGTTCGATCAATGCACCGTCGAGTTCACGGGCATAGACGGCATAGGCTGGGGCCAGAGCCGCCTGGAAGCGCGCGCGGTCGACTTCGGTAATGACGGTCATGCCGCGACGGCGAAGCTCCTCGACGCCGGTTGCTTCATCGGATGCGACGCGATCGCGGTTGGCCTTGGCGGCTGCCTTTCCGGCCTCCATCACGGCGGCGCGGTCAGCGGCCGACAGGCGGCCCCAGACTGCAGGTGATACAACCAGAATGGCCGGTGAGTAGACGTGGCCGGTCAGGGTGAGGTGGCGCTGGACCTGATTGAGGTTGTTGCCAAGGATGACCGGGATCGGGTTCTCCTGACCATCCACCGTGCCCTGCTGAAGGGCGGTCGTCAGTTCCGAGAAGGCCATCGGGGTTGGCAGCGCGCCAAGCGTCTGGAAGGCGCGCATGTGCACCTGGTTTTCCATGGTGCGGACCTTGAGCCCCTGAACTTCCTCAGGTGTGCGCACTTCGCGGCGGTTGTTCGTCAAATGGCGGAAGCCATTCTCAAGCCACGCCACGCCGATCATGCCGCGCGGCTGGAATGCTGCCAGAAGCTCATTGCCGATGGCACCATCGAGCACACCATGGGCATGGGTGCGATCACGGAACAGGAAGGGAATGTCGAGATTGCGCGAGACCGGGACGAAGTTGCCAACCGGGCCCGTCGAGGTGATGCCCGCATCAACGGTGCCGATCTGGATCGATTCCAGGACTTCGCGCTCATTGTCATTGCGCTGGATCGTGACGCGGATGCGGTTGTTCGTGAGGCGCTCAAGCGTTTCCTTGAACGCTGTCGCGCCTGCGCCATAGTGGCTGTTCACAGGAAGCGGATGCTGGATCGTGATGGTGGTCTGCGCGCTGACGGCACCTGTCAGGCCAAGGAGCGCAGCGGCGGCAAGCGCCGCACGGCGTGTCATGGACATGGTTATTCTCCCTAGTGGATGAGCGGACGGTTGACCCGCCTCGCCGCTGGCCTTTTGAGGCCGATGCCTGAACGTTGCACGCAGGTTGCCAGTTTGTCTACCGGGCCTTGCGTTTGGCGTGAGCGCTCATTCGGGATCCTGTTTCGAACCGACCTGATCCAGCCGCTCAGGCGCTCCAATGCGTCACGATGGTCTCCAAAGCCGGGCGCGGGCGCTCCTGCGGAGCTTCCGCCTTCGACCCGATATAGACAAAGCCTGCGACCTTCTCGTCCGCCTTGATGCCAAGCACAGCCTTGGCCTCCTCGTCATAGGCAAACCAGTCTGTCAGCCAGTTCGCCGCAAAGCCCATGGCATGGGCAGCGATGCACAGGTTCATGGTTGCGGCACCCGCCGACATTTCCTGCTCCCAAACCGGAATCTTTGGATGTTCGGCGGCAGTCGAAATCACTGCGACAACCACGGGCCCGCGCGTGAGCGAAATCCGTGTCGCTTCAATCTTCTCCGCATCCGCGCCGCGCTTGGCATGGAGGATTGCAAGTTTCTCGCCTGCTTTTGCGCGCATTGCGCCGGAATAGACAATGAAACGCCAGGGCGTGAGTTTGCCGTGATCCGGGACGCGCGATGCAATCGCCAGCATGCGTTGAAGCGCAGCATCATCCGGCCCGGGTTCCACCATGTTGCGGGCGGAGACAGAGCGTCGGGTCTCAAGCAGGTTGAGCGCATCAGGCATGGCAAACTCCGGGCAGGTCGCTAAAGGGTTGGCGTCGTTTAGCCTGAAGCCAGCCTCAGGACCAAGTGCTGCATAAGCCGCTGCACAGGCAACCCCTGTTGCGAACACAGGTTGTCGGCGATGCTTGAGGGATGGTACCACGCTGCCATGATCCTTCGCAGTCTTCGCGCGGCGCTTCTGCTCCTGGCAGCCCTTCCGGGTGGATTGGCGTATGGGCAGGTCCCAGCGCCCGGCGCGCCTTTGGACCTCCAGTTTCCAACCAGGCCGCAGGGGCAGGCGCCACAGCCCGCCCGTCCGCTGCCGCCCGGTACGGCAACTCCGGGCAACCCGGGCACTGCGCCCTTGCCGGCTCCCGTGCAGCAGCGGCAGCTGTTGCCGTTTGAGCAGGGAACATCGGTCCGGCTTGTGGCCATGTTTTCGGAAACCGGGCCGCAAATCCGGTCAGGCATGCTCTGGCGCATTCTGACAGACCCTCGCGAGACCAATGCACCGCCGCGACTTGTGCAGGAATCTTCCGAGGCCGAGCCAATTCTGCGGCTGCCGCCCGGAAGCTACATGGTCAATGCCTCCTATGGCCGGGCCAGCGTCACGCGCCGCGTCCAGGTGTCCCAGATGCCCATTGCGGACAATTTTGTGCTGAATGCGGGGGCGATCCGCCTGCAGGGCAGTATTGGAGACCGGCCAATCCGTGATCCCCGGATTACATTCTCGATTGTGCAGGGTGCTGGCGGAACCGGCGCGACGGTCATTGAGGAAGTGCGCGGGAATGGCCGTGTGGTGCGTGTGCCTGTGGGTGAGTACCATGTGGTGTCGCGGTTTGGTGATGCAAACGCCGTCATGGCCGGCGATGTCCGCGTCGAGGCTGGTCGCGTGACGGACGTCACATTGTTCCATCGCGCAGCCATCATAACGCTCAAGCTTGTCAACGAGCCGGGCGGCGAGGCAACGGCGGATACGGCGTGGTCAGTGCTCACCCCTGGTGGCGACACTGTAAAGGAATTCATCGGCGCATTCCCGACCATGATCCTTGCAGCCGGAGAATACTCGGCGGTTGCGCGAAATGATGGCCGCATCTTCTCGGGCCGCTTTACCGTGGAAGCAGGGCGCGATCGCGAGGTCGAAATTCTACGCAGGGGTGGGACATGATTGACCGCAGCTACATCGAGACCATGGCGCGCTACAACGCCTGGCAGAATAGCAATCTCTATGGGGCTGCCAGCACGCTCAGCGATGAGGCGCGACGGTCTGATCGCGGATCGTTCTTTCGCTCGATCCATGGCACGCTGTCGCATCTTATCTGGGGCGACACGGTCTGGCTGGCGCGATTTCAAAGTCTCGAGCTCCCAAACGTCCGGATCGAGGATTCGCCCGGTTTCATGGCCAGCTGGGATGACATGGTGAGCGCAAGGCGTGCGCTGGATCAGCGGATCAGCGAATTCGCCACGACCGTGAGTGATGCCTGGCTTGCAGGCACGATGACCTGGTTTTCCGGCGCCACCGGGCGCGAAGTGACGAAGTCACATCAGTTGCTTGTCACCCACATGTTCAACCACCAGACCCATCATCGTGGGCAGGTTCACGCCATGCTGACCGCAGCGGGTGCGCGGCCAACCGCAACCGATTTGCCGTTCATGCCAGAGGCGCTTTGATGGGTTTTCAGCGCAATGTGATCCTTGGCGCTCTCGTTGCAGACGCAGCCGCCATGGGGCTTCACTGGCTCTATGATCAGTCGCGCCTTGCCGATCTTGCTGTTGCCGGACCGCTGTCTTTCCGTACGCCTGATCCGGCCGCCTACGCGGGTGTGCGCGGCTATTTCGCCCACGCAGGCAAAGGGGCAGGCGCGCCATCGCATTACGGCGAAGTCCTGCAATTCATGTTGGCCCATCTTGCGCAGCGCTCGGGCGTTTTTGAGCGCGTGGCCTATCAACAGGCCTACCGTGTCTACTTTGGACCTGGCGGCGCTTATGTCGGCTACGTCGACAGGCCGATGCGCCTGACGCTTGCAAGACTGCTCCAGATCGATCAGCCCGCCGACTATCCTGCGCGATCCGGTGCTGATGATGATCAGATCCCGGCACTGTGTGCTGTGCCGGCGCTGGTAGCGGCTGGTGCCACGGACCATGTGGTCAGCGAGGCGGTTGCCGTGACAAATGCGAACCCGGTCGCTGAAGACGGTGCAAGGGCGCTGTCGACATCGCTGGCAGCGATCAGGGACGGTGCTCCGCTTGGTGATGCGCTGGTCAAGGGCGCTGTTGTTTCCGGCGATCACCTGCGTCCGCTCCTCGAGCAGGCGCTGGCGCTGCCGGCATTGGATGCGGTTGCGGCTGCGGCTCGCTTTGGCATGCCTTGCCATTTATCCCAGGCCTTGCCCGTTTCGTTCCATATCGCGGCAACGGCACGCGATCTGGCTCAGGGCGTTGAGGCCAATGTGCTGGCGGGTGGCGACAGCTGTGGCCGCGCCATGGCGCTCGGGTCCTTGCTTGGCGCAGCGCATGGTGTTCCTGAATCGCTTGTAGCGAAGCTGGCCAATCGGTCTTTGATCGAGCGAGATCTCAACCTGCTTCAGTACTGAAAGCGAAGGCCGATCTCTGCCGTGAGTGCGCTTGAATTGAAGTTGGCAAGCGAGGAAGCCCGGCGGGTGTAGCCTGTGGACGCGCGCAACCCGACCATGCGGTTGAACTGCCAGATCGCGCCAAATGTCGCGCTTGTGCGCCGGTCGGTTCGGCTGATCCCATCAAATACGTCGAAGCCGGTGCCAAGCGTTGCATCGAGCGTGATGTTGCGCGTCAGAAGATGCGACACACCAATGGTGGCATCATAGGTATTGGCGCCCGACGAGCCGATGGAGGGATTGTCGGTAAAGCTGGTTCTTGCGGTTGCACGGATCGTCGTGAGCGGTGACACGGCCCAGTTCAGCACGCCATCCACGGTCGGCGTTGTCGTTGGGCGGGCGCCTGGAATTCCGCGCGGCGTGGTTGTCTGGAAGCCTGCGGCAACTTCACCGTTGAACAGCGCGCCAAAAGTGAAGGCAATCCCGGCCCGTCCGCCGAGCGCATCCGAACCCGGTCGAGGGCCGAGATCCGGCGTCGGGTTTCTGAGCGTGCGGTTCGCAACAACGGCCTCCACATATGGAAACAGCACGGGCGACACTTCATAGCCAAGACGCAGCGTTCCGGTCGTCACGTCGCTGTTGCGGCCACGATTGGATTGACGCTGGCCATTGTCGAACAGGGTGTCGGACACGTCGATGCGGTCGTAGGCGCCGCGCAGACGAATGCCAAAGCGATTGAAGCTGTGGTTGAGCGCTATGTTCGCGCTTGCGGTGTCCTGCTTTGGCGCTTCGCGCACGAGGCTTGTGAAAGAGCCTTGCAGAGGGTCTGGCCGGCGCAGGAAGGAGGCTCCGGCTTCGATGTTGGTATTGCGCGTGATGTCGAGCTGGCCCGAACCCTCAAAGGTCACGTCTGTGCGCTCGGGGATGCGCAATTGTGCGCCGTGGAAGTCCTGGCGATCAACGCGCCCGCGCAAGCTGAGCCTGTGCTGAGCCCAGTCGCTCTCAACGCGCAATTCGGGCGCAACCCGGCTGAAGGCTGAACCAAACGCGCGTGTACCGATCTGCGCGGCGTTATCCGTGACGCCGATGCCGACATCGAGTGTTGGCCGGAGAATAAGGTTTCCAACGCGCAAGCCCAAGGGCGCAAACGGGTTGGCATCGACAGGCGGACGCTGCGGGCGCTGCGGCGCGGTGATGGTCACCACGGGCGGGCCGGCGTTGGAGGCGCGCGGGTCAAACACGGGGGTGTCGGGCTCAGACCGGATAGCGCCAAACACCGGGCCGCGCACTGCGCCCTGGGTGCCGGGCCGGGTTCTGATGGCCGGCAAGCCAGGCGACGGCGCGACGAAGTTTGGTTGGGCCGGGATCGGTGCCGCAGGCGCGGTTCCAGGCGCGACCGCCGGCGTTTGCGGTGTGTTGACGCCAAGCGCGCCGCGAAGGGCCGGTCCGGTCAGCGAAGCCGGGTCATCGCGGTCGGAGGATTCGCCTGGATCGCGTTGACGCTCAATCCGCGTACCTGGATCGCTTGGCGAGAGGAACAGCGACGGGCGCGGGTTGTTCGGGTCCGTGCCGGTGGCCTGAGGCTCTGCGCCTGG
>JAIYEB010000360.1 GCA_027487195.1 Hyphomicrobiales bacterium
ATCCTCGGTCTGCGCGCGCTCTATTTTGCGCTTGCGGCCATGGTGCACCGCTTCGAGTACCTGAAGTATGCGCTCGCCATCGTGCTGGTGTTCATCGGCCTGAAGATTTTCTGGAACGAACTCGTTGGCAAGATGGACCCGGCCATCTCGCTGTCCGTCACGCTCGCGCTGATCGCAGGCGGTGTGTTGTTCTCGCTGTGGAAGACCCGCGGCGACAATCACGACCATCACGACAAGCCCAAAACCGCAGCGTAAGCCACGGCCAACTCTGCTTCAGAGCTGAAAAAGAAAACCCCGGCCAAAAGCCGGGGTTTTTTGTTTGGCCGGTCCTGAGATCGGCAGATCCTGATTTCCGATGTGCTGAACGCGCAGGCCTACTCGCCTCGGAGCGCAAAGGCGCGCCGCGTGGCGGGGCGTGCCATGGAGGCCTCATACCAGGCCTTGACCGCTGGATAGGCTGCGATGATCTCGGGCGTGAAGCGCAGGTAGAATACGCAGCAGACAAGATTGAGATCAGCCATCGTGAACCGCCCGCCCACGAGGTAGCCGTGGCTCTTCAGGTGAGCTTCCAGAACGCCCATTGGCGCGTGCACGGCATCAATGTGCTTCTGCCGCAATGCGGGATCGCGTTCGGCCTCCGGATAGAGCGCGGTGTGGTACATGATGGGTGCGGCATGTTGCTCGATCTCGGCCATGGCCCAGAAGCCCCACATGGTCATGAGGCCGTCCTCGGCGAGAGAGGCCGGCGCGAGCGTGCCGCCTGCCTTCTTGGCGAGGTAGAGGTTGATCGCAAGGGATTCCCACAAGACCAGTGACCCATCGCTCAGCGCGGGGATATGGCCGTTTGGATTGATTGCCGACATGAAAGCCGGCGAACGCGATCCTTCCGGGCCAAAACCGACTTCATCGATTGTGTAGGGCAGGCCGAGCTCTTCTGCCGCCCAGACGTTGCGAATGGCGCGCGAGCGGACAATTCCGTGGATGGTCAAGGTCATGGTGGCGGCTCCTTTTTGGGGCTCTGAAAGCAGGGCTTGACCATGAACGGCTGCCAGGTGGGAGACAATTGCGCCAATTGCACACCAGCCCCATGCAAGAATGCACGGGCTCGTGCGCTTGCGGGCTGGCGGCTTGGCGGTTACGCAAGCCTCCGGATCCGGAGTTATCGATGCCCACACCGTTCGCCGCCGTTGAACATGCGCTTGAGGCCTTTCGCCAGGGCCAGATCGTCGCCGTTCTTGATGATGATGATCGCGAGAATGAAGGCGATCTGATTGTCGCAGCTTCGCTGTGTTCAGCAGAGAAGATGGCCTTCATCATCCGCCACACCTCAGGCATCGTGTGCGCACCCCTTACCGTCGCCGAGGCGCGCCGGCTGCGGCTCGACCCCATGGTCAGCGTCAATGATGCGCCGCTGTCCACGGCCTTCACGGTCACGGTCGATGTTCGTCATGGGCTGACCACGGGCATTTCGGCCGAGGAACGCACCAACACCGTGCGTGCACTGGCCAACGGAAACATGGGCGCTGCCGACTTTGTTCGCCCCGGGCATGTGTTTCCGCTGGTGGCGCGTCCCGGTGGCGTTCTCATGCGCTCCGGGCATACCGAGGCGGCGGTTGATCTGTGCCGTCTTGCGGGCCTTCCCGAGGTCGGCGTCATCGGCGAACTGATGAATGACGACGGTACGGTGATGCGCGGACCGCATGTGCGCGCGTTCTCGGAAAAGCATGGTCTCGCGGTTTTGACCGTTGCTGATCTCATTGCCTACCGCCAGGCCCGCGAGCGGCTGGTCGAGCGGGTCGGCGAGACCACGATCCAGACACCGATTGGCCCAGCGCGCGGCATTGCCTACCGCACCATTTTTGAAGAGCTTGAGCATCTCGCCATCGTGTTTGGCACCATTGGCGATGGTGTGGGGGTCCCAGCCCGGCTGCACCGCCAGAACATTCTGGCCGATACGTTTGGCGATCAGAAAACCCTGAAAGCAAGCTATGCCCGCTTTGCCCGTGAGGGGCGCGGTGTGCTTGTGTATCTGAGGGACGGGGCAGCAGGCGTTCCGGCAGCCCCGATTGTTTCTGCCCAGGGCGATGAGGCCCATGCCAGCGCCGACACGCGGCGCGACAGCTGGCGGGAAATCGGGCTTGGCGCACAGATCCTTCGTGATCTTGGCGTGGTCTCGATCCGCCTTCTGTCGTCGCGCGCGCGCCGTTTTGTCGGTCTCGATGGCTTCGGCATCGCGATCGATGGCGTGGACCCGCTCGACATGTGAGGCTTGTCGCCTGCCCCCGGCACGCGCTACGACTGCATCAACGACAAAAGTCCGGGAGGAACGCATGACCATATCAACACCGACACGCCGTGGTTTGATCGCCGGAACCGCTGCCATTGCAGCTGTGCTTGGCTCCAGCCGTATTGCGTTCGCGCAAGCGCCAGCTGCAGCACCGCCGGACGGACCCCACCGTCTTCCCCTGCTTGGCTACGGCTACGCTGCGCTCGAACCCCACATCGATGCGCGCACCATGGAGCTTCACAGCCAGCGCCATCACGCTGCACAGGTGGCCAATCTCAACCGGGCGCTCCAAGGCAACTCGGCTGCGTCCGAATTGCCATTGCATGAGCTCCTCCAGCGCTGGCGCGAGATGCCCGAGGCCGTGCGTGGCGCGATCCGCAACAATGCCGGCGGCCATGCGAACCATTCGATGTTCTGGCAGATCATGGGGCCGGGCGGGGGTGGCAATCCTCCGGCAGGTCCGCTGCTTGATGCGATCACGCGCGATCTCGGCGGCTTCGACAAGATGAAGACGGATTTTGATGCTGCCGGCAACGGTCTGTTCGGTTCAGGCTGGGCCTTCATCACCGTCACACGCGAAGGCCGTCTGGCGATCACATCGCGCACGGGCCAGGACAATCCGATCATGGATGGGCTGCGTGTCTTGATCGGCAATGATGTGTGGGAACACGCCTACTACCTGAAGTACCAGAATAACCGGGCGGGCTACATGACAGCGTGGTGGAACACGTTGAACTGGACCGCCATCACAGCGCGCTATGACGCTGCGCGCGCCGGCACGCTGACGGTCTGATTGGGATGGCTGACGACAGTTTCGAGCTTTGGGATCTGAGGGTCGAGGTTGTCGCCCCTGAAGGTGCAAAGCTTTGGTGCGGTGCTGTTGTCGGCGACCACTTCACGCTTGAGGGCGAGATGCTGCGCCTGCCGCCGGGCCAGGGCATTTCGATCTACTCGCTCGCAAGCGTTCTGCCCTTGCTGGCCGCCAAACAGCGCGTCACCAACGCGAACGACTGGATGTCAACGGACGCTGACATTGCCTGTCCAGATCCAAACTGTCCGTCCCGGCTCAGGATCATGCGTACCGGCAAGCGCGTGTTTCGCCATGCCGAGACGACGGCTGTGCCGCTTGAAAGCAAGGAGTAACCGGTTTTGGAACGCACAACGCTTCGGCCCGGCTATGATATTCCACGCGTTATTCGGGGCGCCTGGCAGCTTTCGGAAGGTCACAGCAGCGTCGACAAGACAACAGCCATCGATGACTTCATCGCGGCAGCGGACGCTGGCTTTGTCGCCCTCGATTGCGCCGACCACTATCTCGGCGTTGAGGCCCTGATCGGTGCGTTTCGCGAGCGCTATGGTGCGCTGCGCGGGGCAAAGGCTCTGGCCACGGTCAAGGTCCACACCAAGTATGTGCCGGATCTGGATTCCCTCAACACCGTCTCAAAAGCCGACGCGCGCGCCATCATCACACGGTCCCTGCAGCGGCTTGGGCAAGAGCGGCTCGATCTCGTGCAGTTCCATTGGTGGGACTACAGCGTGCCGCGCTTTGTCGAGGTTGCGTCCTGGCTTGGCGACTTTGCGCGCGAAGGGCTGATCGACCTTGTTGGCGGCACGAATTTCGGTGTGGCCCAGGTCCGCGCCATGATCGACGGTGGTGTGCCGATCCGCGCCATGCAGGTGCAATACTCGGTGCTCGACCAGCGACCCGCCGCCGAAATGGCGGCATTGGCCCTTGAAAAGGGGTTTTCGTTTCTGTGCTACGGCACTTTGGCTGGCGGCTTTCTGTCCGAGCGTTGGCTTGGTGCGCCCGATCCAGGCGATGTCGCCGAGAACCGCAGCCTCGTGAAGTATCGCCTGATCATCGAGGAGTTTGGCGGCTGGGGCGCTTTCCAGGCGTTGCTCAGGGTCCTGTCCGGGATCGGGCAAAAGCATGGGACCGGGATTGGGGCTGTCGCCATCCGCCACGTGCTCGATCAGCCCGCCGTTGGCGCAGCGATTGTTGGCGCGCGCAGCTCGGCCCACCTTGTCGAGACCGGCAAGGTGTCATCCCTCAGGCTTGATGCTGACGACCGGGCGTTGATTGCCGGAGTGCTTGGCGCGCGCAAGGGCCCGTTTGGTGACGTCTATGCGCTTGAACGCGACCGTACCGGGCGGCATGGGCGGATCATGCGCTACAACCTGAACAGCGTTGAAAAGAAGGCCTAGCCGTTACTTCGGCGGCTCTTCTGCACCGCGCGGCCTTTGGCCTGCGCCCGGTCGCGCTGCGCCACCGGCCTGAGCCAGTCCGCCACCGCGACGGCCACGCAGTTCCCATTCCAGCGCGTCAATCGCAGCCTCGGTCTGAACCGCGCGCGTCGAGGGTGTTTCAACCATCAGGCGACCAAGAGCCGTGCGGTAGGCAAGGATGCGGCGATCAACCGCTTCTTCGGTCCAGTCCACGATGCGGCGATTTTCGTTGATGCGGCGCTCGGCTTCCGCCGTCATTTCTGCGTTGGCAACGAGCGCGGTGAGCGCGGCGCGGCGCGCACCATCAGCCTTGCCGACGCGCACGGCGGCGTCGCGGAAGGCCGGCATGCGCTGGGCGTCGCTGCGCGCCTGATCGAGAATACGCTCGTAGCGGTTCTCATGGCTTTGGGTCTCGGTTCGGATCAGCGACTGGTAGTAGCTGTCCGGCCAATCGATGTACCACTCATCCGGCGTTACGCGGGCCATGCGCAGTTCAAACAGAAGATTGCCGCGAAAATCGTCGCGATGGGGTGGACGCAGCAGGTCCCACGCGACATTGCGCAGTTCGCGCTCCTCGTCGGTATGGCGGAAGGACGAGTATTCGTTGCGCACGAAGGCTGACGTGTTGCCGACATTCCTGAGGATGGTGTCGTGGAAGACCGACTCACGCTTTCGCGCAAAGTCACCAACCGGTTGGGCACAGCCAGAAAGAAGGGCAGCGGCGAGCCCTGCGAGGATGATGCGGCTCATGATGCCTTGCGGCGCTTGCGCCGTGTACCTGGAGCGGGCGAGGGCTCATCCACGGGCCCGTAGGTGCGGAACGTGCCGGTGAACAACACGATCTCAGCTGGGCCTGCGCTTTCGCGCGGCGCGACAACCACGCTGAAGCGGTAGTCGTTCAGGTCGATAATCTCGGCCATATCGGTACGCTCCTCTGGTTGGCGAATCTCTTGCAGGCCACTTTGCTCAATTACGAAGGCTGAGGGTTAACGGTCTGCTAACGCTTCCTGCTGCACGATCTTGCACGCTATCCGTAAGAGCGCTCACGCAGTTTCCGCGATGTCACACTCACCCGATTTTCCCTCCAATGCGCCTTCCGGTGCGACGCTGCTCGTCGCGCTCGTTGAGGGGTATGTTGGAATGTCCGGTGGCAGGCGCGCCGAAGATACGCGCCAGTTCATCGAGCTGTTCGGACAACTCATTGAAGATGTAGATGTTTTCACCCGGGCCGTGGTCGCGCAGAAACTCGCGCCACATCCTGACGTTCCGCTGTCCGTGCTGATCCGTCTGGCGAGCGATGAAGACTTCGCCGTGGCTGAACCCGTGCTTGCCGACGCAGCGCAACTGCCAGGCGGACTTGTGGATATCCTGTCTGCCGGGGCTGATGTGATGATCCGCAGGATCCTGGCGCGTCGAAAAGATTTGACCGACGCACAGGTGTCTTTGCTCACCATCGATCAGGACCCCGAGATCCTGGCGATTCTGGGCCCGCGCGCAGCAACCGCTTTGCCTGCTGAAGCTCCTGCCCCGTCTCCAGCGCCTGCCGAGGTCGGACACGACCTGCGCTTCCTTGCCGGGGATCGCTCGATGCGGGGCCTTCTGCTCAATGAAGCCATCCAGCTCACAGGACCCGCGCCATCCCAGATTTCGTCCGAGCGGCTGACGACCCTTGTGCGCGCTGCCACACTGCGCCGGCTCGATCTACTGGCCGCGACATTTGCCGAGTTGTCCGGCCTCAGGGCTGACCTGGTTGAGGCACTGTTCGAAGATGATGGCGGCGAGCCGCTCATCGTGTTGTGCCGTCATGTCGGGCTTGGTGAAGAAGCCATGGCGCAGATCATGGCGCGCGCGGCTCCCCAGGTCGGAGAAGTGGTCGACCAGATGTTCAGGCTGCGCGCGCTGTTTCGGTCGCTTTCAGCTGATGCAGCCGCGACCATGATTGCAGTCATGCAGGAAGAGTGGGCTCCGGTTCCGCGCCATGCCCCCCAGGTTGCGCCAGGTCGGGTCGTTGCCGATGCCGAGCCTCAACAGGCGAACCGCGTCCAGACCGCATTACACGCCATCAAGGCGTGACGTTCCGAGAAAGTCGCGCCCGTCGCGATCTTCAACCGCGACAAGCCAGAGATCCGGGTCAAAGCGCCGTTCGCGCTCAACCGCAGCATCAAGCGCATCCTTGGCAGCAAAGCCCTCGGGAAACCGGGGCACGAACAGCCGGTCGAGCGGCCGGTCATCATAAGCAGACTGCGGTGCAGGGATGAACAGCTGACCGGTTCCGTCCGGACGGTCGACGCGGATCAGCACCGGACCCGCTTCCTCAGCACCCTTTTTCATGACTGCGGCAAAGCTGCCCGCCACCATCACGCGGCGCACATAGGCTGCGACAAACAAGGCCGAGGTGACCCGCGGCACGCTCATCGCGCGGCCTAACGCGCTGCGAGGCGGCGATCGCCGGCGCGCAGCCGTTCGAGAAGGCGCTCGGTGGCACGACCGGTCTCCGGCAGACCGAGTGCCTGCTCCGCCTGTCGAATGGCGCGCTCGGTACGCTGACCCATCACACCGTCAATCGCACCCTGATAGACGCCGCGCGCGGCCAGGACCTGCTGGAGTTCGCGGATCATGTCATTGGACACGGCGCCGGATTGCGGCAGGAGGCGCGTTGGCGCCTGCGGCACGGCTTCGGAAATGATCGCAGCGATGTTGCGTTCAGGCGGCTGGGGAATCGCCGCTGGCTCCGCCACTATAGGGGCGAGCGCCGGTCGCGGCGCGACAACTGCGGCCGCCTGAGCCTGCGGCCGGGCAGGCTGTTCCATCGTGCGTGCCGCAAACAGGGGCGCGGGATGACCGCGGGTTTGCCCGGCGAGGTTGCCAAGAATGGCGGTTGCGCCCCACAGCGACATGACGACAACGAACGTCGCCAGCGGCATGGCAAAGGCGCGACG
>JAIYEB010000107.1 GCA_027487195.1 Hyphomicrobiales bacterium
ATGGCCGCGGCGATGGTGTCCACTCCAACAGGCCCCCCGCCATAGTTGAGCGCAACAGCGTTGAGATAGCGCCGGTCCAGCACATCAAGCCCGATGGAATCGACCTCAAGCGCGATCAGTGCGCGATCAGCCACGGGCCTGTCGATGGCTCCGCCGCCACCAACCAGGGCAAAATCGCGAACGCGGCGCAGCAACCGTCCTGCAATGCGCGGCGTGCCCCGGGCACGACGGGCAATTTCATGAGCACCATCTTCCGTGATCGCAATGCCCATCACGCGCGCGCCGCGCTTCACGATGAATTCAAGCTCGGGAATTGTGTAGAAGTTGAGCCGGATCGGGATGCCGAAACGATCGCGCAAAGGCGTGGTCAAAAGCCCTGCGCGGGTCGTCGCGCCAACCAGGGTGAACTTGGCAAGATCAATCCGCACAGAGCGGGCCGCGGGCCCTTCCCCGATGATCAAATCGAGCTGGAAATCCTCCATCGCAGGATAGAGCACTTCCTCGACAGCCGGGCTCAGACGATGGATTTCATCAATGAAAAGGACATCGCGGTCCTCAAGGTTTGTCAGCAGGGCTGCGAGGTCACCGGCTTTTGCAATGACAGGGCCAGAGGTTGCGCGAAAACCGACGCCGAGTTCCTTCGACATGATCTGTGCCAGCGTGGTCTTGCCAAGACCCGGCGGGCCGGCAAACAGCACATGGTCAAGCGCCTCCTGGCGCGACTTCGCAGCGGCGATGAAGACGCGCAGGTTCGAACGCGCCTGCTCCTGGCCGACAAAATCATCCAGCGATTGCGGGCGGATCGACGCTTCCATGACGTCTTCTTCGCGCCGTGCGGAGTTAAGGACCTCGCGCGCCATCTACGCCAAAACTCCTGGAAGATCGCTCACTTCGCAAGTTCCTTCAGGCCCTGGCGGATCAGCTTTTCGGTCGGCGCATCATCGCCCATCACGCGCAAGGCAGACGCAATGGCAGCGCTTGCCTGCGCCTGGGCGTAGCCGAGATTGATGAGCGCCGAGACAGCTTCGGCAACAGGCCTGGGCGCGGTCTTGTCCGCCACCGCACCGCCGATCTTTGCCACCAGCGGATCAAGTCCTGCAAGGCCCGGAGCCTTGTCTTTCAATTCCTGGCAAAGACGCGCAGCAAGCTTTGGCCCAACGCCATTGGCCCGCGAGATCGAAGCCTTGTCGCCTGTTGCAATGGCAGTCGCGAGATCGCTTGGGTCAAGAGCGGACAAGATGCCAAGCCCGACACGCGCCCCGACGCCCTGAACTGTCGTCAGCAGCCGGAACCATTCGCGCTCAGCGGCTGAATGAAAGCCGTAGAGCTTGATTGCGTCTTCGCGCACGTGGGTTTCGATGAACACGACACCCGCCTCCCCACGCGGGGGCAGCCGGGTCAGTGTGCGCGAGGAACAGAACACCTCGTAGCCCACGCCCGCCACATCGACGATGACGTGGTCATCGCCATACTCATCCATGATGCCCTTGAGCTTGGCGAACATGCCGCCTCCCCGAAAATGTCGAACAAGCGGGACAAGGAATCGCAGGGCACGTCAACAGCAAACGCATATGCCCGGCGCGTCTGTGCGCTTGCCCGTGCCTTTGTCCCAAGCTACGCCATGAAAACATGCAACAGCAGGAGAGAAGTCATGGCCTGGTCGAACACTTGGACGTTTCTGGATGGTGCCTGGCACCAGGGCAACGTCAATGTGATGGGTGTCCGCGATCATGCCTTCTGGCTTGGCTCCTCGGTTTTCGATGGCGGGCGCACCTTTGAAGGTGTCATGCCGGACCTCAGGCTCCACATGGAGCGGGTCAATCGCAGCGCACTTGCGCTCGGGCTTGATCCGGTGGTCTCGCCGGATCGATGGATGGAGCTTGCGGTTGAGGGGCTGAAGAAGTTTGGTCCAAACCCCGCGCTCTATGTCCGCCCGATGTATTGGGGGACCGAAGGGTCGATGTCGGGCGTTATGGTTGAGCCGGCGTCCACACGCTGGTGCCTGAGCATGTACGAAACGCCCATGCCGGAGCCCAAGGGTGCAGCCATCACGCTGTCGCCATTCCGGCGGCCAACCATGGAAACCATGCCGGTCAACGCCAAGGCCGGCTGCCTTTACCCAAACAATGGGCGCGCACTCGCCGAGGCGCGCGGGCGCGGGTTCGATAACGCCTTGATGTGCGACATGCTCGGCAACGTTGCGGAACTCGCAACAGCCAACGTCTTCATGGTCAAGGACGGCGTTGTGATGACGCCAATTTCAAACGGCACGTTCCTGTCCGGGATCACGCGTTCGCGCGTGCTGGACCTGCTCAAGGCCGATGGCGTGCCGGTTTTGGAAAAGGTGCTGACCAAGGCCGACTTCCTGACAGCCGACGAGATTTTCTCTTCGGGTAATTTCGGCAAGGTCCAGCCCATCACGCGGATCGAGGAGCGCTCGCTCCAGCCAGGCCCGATGAGCCGCAAGGCGCGTGAACTCTACTGGGCCTACGCCCACGCCTGACGAAAGCGCCACACCATGACCATGTGCCTGGGCCACCGGTTCTCCGGGCTCACTGGCACGGCAGGAGCTTCGCGCGCGCCGCGCTTCCCATAGCGCGCCCGCCCTTGGTCCGGCCACTCCACGGCGCCGGCAAAGAAGTGCTCTTGATTCCAGCATGCCAGGTGCGAACTGCCTGCGAATAACGCAGGCAACTCATGAGCCGCTTCGATCATTGCCCATCAACGCAGCAAATACGGGCTTCACTTCTCGTCGCGGAGTGCTACGTAGTCCCTCTAGCGGGAGGTCGTGCCACTGAGTGGTGCGAGGTTCCTGTGCCGGTTCGAGATCCGGTGGTATTCGTTCACACGTTTCCTAGGGGTGAAACAGATGAAGTTGTTCAACATCAAGGCGACCGGCGTTGCCGCAGCAGTCGCTGCCTTGGCCGCCTTTGCCGTTCCGTCGATGCCGACGCCAGCCGAAGCCGGCGCAGCGCTCGACGCGATCAAGCAGCGTGGTACGCTGCGCTGCGGCGTACAGGGCCCATCAAACCCGGGCTTTGGCGTGCCAAATGCTCAGGGCCGTTGGGAAGGTTTCAATGTCGAGATCTGCCGCGCCATCGCGATCACGATCTTCAATGACCCTGAAAAGGTCCAGTTTGTTCCGGTCACGACCCAGTCGCGCTTCCCGGCCTTGTCTGCAGGCGAAGTCGACGTTCTGTCGAACAACACGACCTGGACGCTGACACGCGACAGCAATGTGAACCGGTTCAATTTCCCGGCTGTCGTGTTCTATGATGGCCAGGCCTTGATGGTTCCGCGCCGCCTGAACGTCACGGACACCCGCGGCCTTGATGGCGCAACCGTCTGCGTGCAGCCTGGCACAACGACTGAGTTGAACATCACCGACTATTTCCGCCAGAACAACCTTCGTTTCACCCCGGTCGTGATCGAAGCGCTGGACGAGCTGCGCCGCGCCTATGACGCCGGTCGTTGCGACGTGTTCACGAACGACTTCGCAGCGCTCGCCGCTCAGCGGACGTTGCTCACCAACCCGCGCGATCACGTGATTCTGCCGGCCCGCATTTCGAAGGAGCCGCTTGGCCCGACGATCCGTCAGGGCGATGAAGAGTTCACGAACATCGTGGCCTGGACCGTGTTTGCGCTGATCGATGCAGAAGAAATGGGCATCACACGCGCCAACGTCGATCAGATTGCAGCCTCTGCAACCAACCCGGTCGTTCGTCGTCTCCTCGGCGTCGAAGGCAACATGGGTGAATCGATCGGCGCTGCTGATCGCGGCTACGCCCGCGCCATCATCAAGGCGTTCGGCAACTATGGCGAGATCTTCGAGCGTCACCTCGGCACGCAGACCCCGCTCGGGCTCGAGCGTGGCATGAACAACATCTGGACCCGCGGCGGCCTGCTCTACGCACCCCCGGCCCGTTGATCTGATGCCGGACGGCGCGCGGGAACACCCTGCGCGCCGTCTTCGCCTCTCATGACGTCTGTTCCGTTGTTTTTCTTTATCGAGCGTATGGGTGCCCACTGATGCCATCAGACATCACCGGCGAAGCAGCTGCCAAGCGCGCCGAAGGCGCGGCACGGTCTTCCAGCCCCCTCGATTTCTGGTTTGACGCCAAGATCCGCGGGATCATCCTGCAAACACTCGTTGTTGTGCTTCTGGTTTGGGTTGGCTGGTCCGGCTATCAGAACCTGATGGCGAACATGGCCTCGCGCGGCCTCACGTTCGGCTACGAGTATCTTGACCGGTCTGCAAACTTCGCAATCGGCGAGTCTCTCATACCTTTCGCATCCACTGACAGCTATCGGCAGGCCTTGCTGGTCGGCTTCCTGAACACCTTGCGGGTGGCTGTGTTTGGCATCGTGCTCGCAACGATCCTGGGCGTCGTTTTCGGCGTCGCGCGTCTCTCGCCGAACCCGCTGCTCTCGCGCATGGTCATGACCTACATTGAGGTCGTGCGGAACACGCCCCTGCTTCTGCAGCTTTTCTTCTGGTACGCCATCATTCTGGCCCTTCCCAGGCCGCGCGATGCGCCAAACCCGCTTCCCGGCGTCTACGTGTCCAATCGCGGTGCGCTTGTGCCGTGGATTAACTGGGATGACAGGCTCTGGCTCATCATCGGCGCCGTTCTTGTCGCGTTGATCGCCATCTTTTTCATGAACCGGATGGCCCGCCTGCGCCAGGAACGCACCGGTGAGCGTAGGCCTGTATGGCCGATCAATCTCGCCGTGCTGTTTGGTTTGCCTGTCCTTGTGTCGTTCGCGTTTCAGGTGCCGCTCGTCATTTCTTGGCCCGTATTGACTGGCCTGAACTTCCGGGGCGGAGCAACGCTGTCACCTGAGTTTGCAGCGCTCTTGACCGGTCTGACGCTGTATACGGCAGCCTTTATCGCGGAAATCGTCCGCGCAGGCATTCAGGCCGTGTCCAAAGGCCAGTGGGAAGCGTCGCGCGCGCTTGGCCTACCCGCAAGCCGCATCATGCGTCTGGTCATTCTGCCCCAGGCGCTGCGCGTCATCATTCCACCGCTCACGAGCCAGTTCCTGAACCTGACCAAGAACTCGTCGCTCGCAGTTGCCATCGGCTATCCCGATCTGGTCCACGTCTCGAATACGACCATGAACCAGACCGGCAAGGC
>JAIYEB010000081.1 GCA_027487195.1 Hyphomicrobiales bacterium
CTGCAGGCTGCGCGCCCGCGCGATCTGATCCACATGCTCGACCTGTTCGTGTTTGGCTCAGGCCTCAGGAACACGCTGATTGATCCTCAGGGGCAGATCACAATTGATCAGCCGGCCCATGCACGCGTGTTGCAGGAGTTCATGCGCACGTACACGAGCTACGGCTTTGTGCCACCGGACACCATCAACCACTCCTTCACCGAGATGTACCAGGTGATCGAAGGTGGGCGCTCAGGCATGTTCCGCGTGGGTGACTGGAACGTCCGTCGCTGGGAAATGCCAAACACATTGGCCGGAGACTTCGTGCTCGGGCCATGGCCGCGCTTTGATGCCTCACGCCAGAACGCGGTCGTCGCCGCTGGCATGCGTGGCGTTGCCATTCCGGAAAACGCCCCCAACCGCCAGCTCTCCGCAGAGTTTGCCCGCTTCATGCTGACCAAGTCGGCACAGCAGGCGTCTCTTGAGGTCATGGGCGCCTTTGTGCGCAATGATCTGGAAGTCTCGGCCTTGACCCCGCTTCAGCAGTGGTTTGCCCGCGCGCAGTATACGTTGGTTCCGTACGACTTCCCGGAAGCAACCCACGCCTGGTACCCGGAGCTTGAGGCCGCATTCCACCGCCGTCTCCTGGCCGGAATTGCGAACCCGCCAGCCAATGGTGACTGGACCGCCTTCATCGCGGCGACAGCACAGGAAATGCGTGAAACGGCACAACGCCTTGGACGCGTGAACTAAGGTATCGTCCCGGCCGGTGCGCGACAGCACCGGCCGGGCTCCTTGGTCTGGTAAAGAACAGATGAGCGCTCAGGGACTGTCATCGACACTTGATGTGATGTGGCGAAACAGGGTGTTCTACCTGTTCGTCGCACCCTTTGCCGTGATCACCATCCTGTTTGGGATCTGGCCGATCCTGCTGTCGATCCAGGTGTCCTTCACGGCGTCAGCCACAGCATTGCGCGCGACACCAACCTGGGTCGGGTTCGCAAACTATGTGACTGTTTTCTCCGACCCAATCTTTGCCGCCTCGCTCACACGCACGCTGATTTACACAGCGCTGTCTGTGGTGGCGAACCTTGCATTCGCGCTGGCGCTTGCGGTCCTGCTCGATTCAACGCTGCTGAAGCGCGGAAACATGTTCTTCCGCGTGGCGCTTTTTCTCCCGGTTGTAACCCCGGATGTTGCTGGCTACGTCGTCTGGCGCTGGTTGTTTGATCGCTCCTTCGGGGCGGTGAACGCGGCGCTTGAACTTGCCGGGTTGCCGGCATTTGGCGGCTTGTCGTCTCCGGCAACCGCGACGGGCGCGATCCTGGTTGCCGAGCTCTGGCACCATGCCGGCTTCTACATGCTGATCTTCCTGGCCAATCTTGCGATCAGGGATCGTGCGCTGGAAGAGGCTGCAGCCATCGACGGGGCCAGCGCCTGGCAAACCTGGTGGCTTGTCATCTTGCCACAACTCAAGCCCGCGCTCCTGATCAACACGGTCTATGCCACGATCCAGTTTCTGAAGACGTTCACCGTGGTCGTTGTCATGACGAAGGGCGGGCCGAGCGACCAGACCAATTTCGTGAGCTACTACGCCTATCAGCTGTTTGATCAGGGCCGGTATGGCGAAGCCACCGCGATGGCAACAGTGCTCTTTGCTATCGTCATCGTTCTCTCGTTGACGGCGTTGGCGATTGGCGATCGCAAGAGCGAGAAATGAGCATGATCAGCCCGCGTCGCACGCTTCTGACGATCATTGCATATGGCGCAGCAAGCATCGTCGCCTTCGCGTTTCTCTACCCTTACTGGTGGATGCTGGTCGGCGCGTTCAGGCGCACGCGCGATGTGTTGTCCAACCCGCTTCGCCCCTTCCCCGAGCAGATAGACTTCGGCGTGTTCTCGGAGATTGCGCGCATCGGTGGCGTCGATCTCTGGGTCTATGTCGTCAACTCGCTGATGATCACGACGGCATCGACATTGCTCTCGGTCGCGGTCACCGCGCTTGGTGCCTATGCTCTGGTGCGCCGGCCAGACCTTCCCGGCTTCAAGGTCCTGCGAGCAGGCTTTCTTCTCACCATCATGTATCCCTACATGCTGCTGGTGATCCCGGTTTACGTTGTCATGTTCAAGCTCGGTCTTCTGGGCACGACGGCCGGAATCATCCTGTTTCTGGCGCTGGGGCCGATCCAGTTCTTCCTCTTTGAGCAGTTCTTCAGAGCCATTCCGCCCTCTGTGATCGAAGCCGCCCTCATAGATGGGGCAAACGAGGTGACGATCCTGACGCGCATTGTCATGCCCATGGCAGCCCCCGTTGTGGCGACCGTGACCCTCATCACGTTCCTGCTGAACTGGTCGCAGTGGTTTCCGATCCTGGTCATTTCGCGCTCATCCGACACCTATACGCTGCCAGTGGCGCTGTTATCGATGAACACAGAGCTTGGCTCGAATTTCCAAGGCATTATGGCGCTTGCCGTGCTGACCACCTTGCCGCCGGCCATCCTTTTTGTGATGGCGCAGAAGCGGGTCATGGCCGGCATGGCAGCGGGGGCGGTAAAGGGATGAATGTGGCTGTCGCTCATCTTGCAAAACTTGAAGGCGCTCGCGAAACCGCGATTTCCTCTGCACGTCTCAAAACCCTGGCCTGGCTGGATAGCCTTGGCGTTGCTGACTTGCCGAAAGGCGTCACGCGGATTTCCGCGGCCCACAATCCCGATCAATGGCCCGGCGTGCTTTTGCCTGGAACCTACAACGCCATCATGTGCCGTGCGTTGCTGAATGGGTTCGAGGGGTGGACGGCCAAGGACAAGAGCGACACGGTTGCCTGGCTTGAGACGTCACGTCTTCAAGACGGACGGTTTCGCCTCGCAGGCATGCAAGATGGCGACGTGTTCAAGAAGCCCGATCCCGTCGAAACCTGGGGTTACATTGACTTCCACGTCACGAACTACAGCCTCGGCGCGATCGACGCCCTCTCGCCGGGGCGCGCACCGGTTCTCGACTTTGCCAAGCGCTTCCTTGATCAGACCACGCTGCTTGCATGGCTTGCCATGCGGGACTTGCGTGACCCCTGGCAGGAGGGCAACAACATCGTCAATCTCGCGAGCTTTCTCCTGCTGATCGAACAGCATGGCACCCTGGATGAGCGCGCTCGCGTGAAGCCTGCGCTCGAGACCTTGCTCGCCTGGCACGATCGGTATCGCGAACCAACCACGGGCTTCTGGGGTGTCGGCCAACTCAGTGATCCGAAGCAATTGCTCCACGCCTTTGCCGGTTCAATGCACAATTTTCATGTGTGGTATGCGCTCGGCTTGCCGCTGCCTGGGCAGGCCGAAGCGGTCGACTATTGCCTGACCCTGCCCCCGCGAATTGATAGCGCGTGCATCGATGTCGATGCTGTCGATGTGCTGATCCATGGGCATCGCATGCTGGGCCATCGCCGCATCGACATCGAGCGCTGGTGCAGCACACTTCTTGACGAGCTCCTGGCTTTTCAGGAGCCGGACGGTGGCTTCGTCGATGTGCGTGAAGGCACGCGGCGGCAAGACGGCTGGGTGCGCGGGTATGAAGAGCCACAAGGCATCTCGAACAGTTTTGCGACCTGGTTTCGCTGGATTGCGATTGCAATGATCGCTGATCTTCTCTGGCCCGACCGTTGGCCCTGGCGGTTCCGTGACATGATTGGCATTGGCTATCGAAAGTCGCCCTGGTGACAGTCGAAGACCCCTTCGCCCATCTCCATGATGAGGGCTACGCCCATGTGTTCGATGCTGGCTTCGTCGGGCATCAAACCCTTATCCAGTGCGGTGGACGAGCCGTTCAACCCCTGGATACGGGCTGGCGGCTAACGCTTGATCTGTTTGATGAAGGGCTGCGCCAACGCTGGTATGAAGATGACGAGTGCCCGCCGTCGCAATGGGCTGTGCCACGCGATTACGAAATCGAAGCCGGCAAGGAAGTCAGCGTTCCAAGTTGCTGGAACATGTTGCAGCCGGAGTGGCGATATTTTGAAGGAGCGGCCTGGTACACCCGAATTCTCCATTCTGAGCACGCTCCAGATGGCGAGCGCCTCATCCTTCAGGTTGGAGCAGCCGCAAGCTCGGCGCTTGTTTTTCTGAACGGCAGGTTCCTCGGTGGGCATCGCGGCGCGTCAACGCCATTTTCAATCGAGTTGACCGACGCGCTCATCCCAGGTCCGAACCGCCTCCAGATCATGGTTGAGAACCGGCGCAAACGCGATGGCGTGCCGATGCATCACTTTGACTGGTTCAACTATGGCGGGCTTTATCGCGAAGTCTCGTTGATGAAACTGCCTGCAGTATTCGTTCGCGGGGTCCGCATTGGACTGGTGCCAAATTCCGCAGGCCGCAGAATTTTCATTGAGGTCGAGGCATCGGATCAAACCAACGAGGTCGCAACGCTGCACTGTTCCGAGCTTTGGGATCATCCGCTCGACATACCCCTTCACGCGGGGAACGGTCGCGTTGAGTTTGCAGCAACGCCAAAGCTCTGGTCGCTGGCCACGCCTAAACTCTATGACATTGAGGTCAGGCTTGGCCGTGACGTCTGGACGGACCGGGTCGGGTTTCGGGAGATCACGACCAAAGGTACGCAGCTCTTTCTCAACGGCGAGCCGCTGTTCCTCAAAGGCGTCTGTGTGCATGAAGATGACGTCGCACTCGGCAAGGTCTCGACCCTTGAGGATACGCGTCGCAGGATTGCCGACATCAAGGCCCTTGGCGCGAACTTCATGAGGCTGAGCCACTATCCGCACCATGAACAGGTCGCGCGGCTTTGCGACGAGGCGGGCATTCTTTTGTGGGCCGAAGTGCCGGTCTACTGGGCGATCGATTTTGGAAACCCCTCAACCCTTGCGGATGCCGAGAACCAACTCCTGGAGCTGATCAAGCGTGACTGCAATCGCGCCAGCATCATCATGTGGGGCGTTGGCAATGAAAACGCCGATACCGAGGCACGCTATCGCTTCATGCGCCATTTGGCCGAAGCCGCCCGCACAGCTGATCCGACCCGGCTCATCACAGCGGCCTGTCTGATTGATCGGGAAAGGTTTGCGATTGTTGACCGCCTGACCGAGCACCTCGATGTCATCGGGCTCAATGAGTATTTCGGCTGGTATGAACCGGATATGTCGGGCCTGAAGCGTCTGATCGCCAACTCGAGCCCTGACAAGCCCGTGATCATCAGCGAAACCGGAGCAGATGCGCTGGCTGGCCATCGCGGCTCAGGACGCGTGCTTTTCAGTGAAGATTGGCAGGCCAGTTTCTATCAGCAACAATGGCAGATCATCACGGCAACGCCCTGGATCGTGGGGCTTGCGGCCTGGATCCTCTATGATTTTCGCTCTGAGCGGCGACAGACCGGTTTCCAGCGCGGATTTAACCGCAAGGGTCTCATCTCAGAGGATAAGGCGACCAGAAAACAGGCCTTTCATGCCCTGGCTGAAATGTTCAAGTCGCATCGCTGAAGAGAGGGCTCTGCCAGAGTGGAATTGGCCTGCGTGCAAGGCGGCTGGCGGTTGCCACGCTACGCGCAAGGCCGTCGTCTGTGCGGTTCTGGTGGAACCGGTTCGAAGACGGTTTTGTCTGAGCTACTGTTCCTCGCCATTCGCCTCCAGCCGGTAACCGAGGCCGCGCAAGGTTCGGATCAGCCGAACCGCGTGGCCGTCGTCGATCTTGGCTCTAAGCCGCGCCACGTAGAC
>JAIYEB010000154.1 GCA_027487195.1 Hyphomicrobiales bacterium
GCGCTCGCGTTCTTCCCGATCCTGCATGAAGTGTCAGCGACCCTCGGATTTCATCCGCTTGCGCTGCTTGTGTCTGCAAGTCTTGTTTCGACGGCGCCGTTCATACTTCCAACTGGTGCACCTTCGAATGCGCTGGTGATCGGGGAGACCCGGGGTTTTCAGTTCGACATGGCGATTCGGGTAGGCTTTGTCATGTCAATGCTGACAGCCGTTATTCTGACGCTCTATGGAATGTACTTCATCCCTCTCGTTTTGGGTCTGTAAGAGTCCGGATGAATCTGCGACGCCAAGACGCGGCCTGCGCCTCACAAGCATGAAGCAGTGATCATTTGTTCCAGCCTTTATCCCGGGGTGTGCCACCTGCCGCAAAGTGGCCGCAGTTTTAGCACACTATTAACGCGGTGGATCTTTCCCGCTGGACGCGCCGCTTGGCGTTTCTATTGTCGGGACTGGCGAGAATGTCCGGACAAGCGATTGATTAGGCGCGGTTGCTCTGATAACCGAAACTCATCGGGTCCTGGAAATGACCAGAAAAAATACGGGGACTATACTCAATGAGCACACTTCGAAATGCATCTGCCGTTCTGAGAAGCTTCTCAGCTGACACACCTGAGGTGAATGTCACCGCCGTTGCGGAGCGGCTGCAGATCCCGAAGAGTACATCGTCGCGGCTCTTGAAGATGATGGCTGAAGAAGGGCTTCTTGAAGCTGCCGGCTCCAAGGGGCGGTATCGCCCAGGCCCGTTGACGATTGGAACCGGGCAGGTTTTCCGCAATGGATCGCCCGTGGCGACCCGCCTCGACAGTTTGGTGGCGGACATTACAAAAACGTATGGCGGCGTCGGAATCGTAATCGTCCGTGATGGTCGCGATGTTTTCCCGCTGATGCGTCATGTGGGCTCTGAAGAGAACCGCACGCCGCAGCCCATGGCGATCCGCACCCCTGCGGTTGCTTCCGCCGGTGGTCGCGCCATGCTCAGCCGGCTCGCAGAGTCCGAGCTGAAGCAGATGTACAAGAAGGGCATTGGCCCCGGTGCAGCATCCATCCAGACACTCGATCAACTCCATGCCGAGCTGGCCCCAATTCGCCTGAGCGGTATCTCCAAGTCGGAGATGGGTGGCCGCGTAACCCTGGCGCTTGCAGTGGTTGAGCCTTTCCATGACGAATCCTGGGCAATGGAATACACGGTGAAGGCCGATGGGCATCCCGCCGGCACCATCGACAAGATCATGTACGCGCTGGTTGATGGAATCTCGATGATCGGCGCGCGTGTTGGAGATCGCTATTGGCTCGACTGGAAGCCCAGCCGTCTGCCGAAGGGCTGACCTACCCGGTACTTGTCGGCGATGTCGGGGGCACAAACGCCCGGCTCGCCGTCATTGATCATCCCGGCGCGCCGGCGCGTCGGGCAAAAGACCAGAACTCACAATCCGGTTCGATCGAGGGTTTCATCGCTGTTGCGCGCGACGAGCTCGGGGTGTCCCCGCGCTCCGCTGTGCTCGCGCTTGCCGGCCCCAACATTGACATGAGCGTCAAGAGCACAAACGCCGGCTGGTACGCCGACGGGCGGGTTCTTGCCTCAGTCTTCGGCTGGCGAGAGGTGATGTTCGTCAATGACTTCGCTGCCATGGCTGCAGCCATCCCAGACCTTGAGGGAATGTCCGGTGGCCTCATGCCGATTGGCCCTGACCTGCCTCCTGGACAAGGTCCAAGGGTCATTCTGGGGCCCGGTACCGGACTTGGCACCGCAGCGTTGGTTCGAGCGCCTTCAGGGCATGTCATTGTCACGACCGAAGCCGGTCATGGCTCTACCGGGCCTTGTGACGCTGAAGACGAGGCAATCTGGCCGCTGATCCCCAGGCGGGATGGGCGGATCATGCCGGAGGCCATCCTGAGCGGCGCCGGGCTGATGCGTATTGCACAGGCGCTGTCCCAAAGAGACGGCGTGCGCCTGCCATACGCCGCGCCAGGCGATGTTACGCGCGGCTTTGCGAACGGCGAGCCGCTGGCCAAAGAAGTCGTGCGCTTCTTCATGAAGCAACTCGGGCGCTTTGCCGGCGATATGGCCATCGTTTTTGGTGCGAATGGGTCGATTGCGATCACGGGCGGCGTCGCCGAGCGTCTGGCTGCGGCCTTTGACGCCGGGGATTTCCGGCGCGCATTTGAAGAGCGGGCGCCCTACACCGAGGCCTTGAAGCGCATTCCGACGCGTCTTGTGGTGGCAGCCGATCCCTCTTTCATCGGGCTCGCAGCGCTTGCGCGAAATCCGCTGGCGTTTGGCTTTGGCCCAGGCCCCAACATGCTGGTCAGGTGATCGACGCTGCCTGTCTCAGGCCTTCGATCATTGACGATTTCATCAGGTAGGCCTTGAGCTTGACCCGGTCCGACGTGGTCTCTTTCAGCCCATCCATGATGATGCGTCGCCTTTCAGGCTCGCGCTCGCGCATGCGTGCGCGGTTGCGATCTGCCTGAGCGAGGATCTGGTCCTTTGCCACGGGCCTTCGCTGGCGATCATAGAGCGCAAGGCGTGCCTCGGTGCTGGCCCGACCGGACATGATGTCCTCAAGGGCTGCCGCAAGCGCAAACGCATCGTGCAACCCGCCATTGAGGCCCATGCCACCGGCCGGCGAATTCAGGTGAGCGGCATCGCCGGCGAGGACAACGCGGCCGTGGTCGTAGCGCTCGACGATGCGCTGGTGCACCCGGTAGGGCCGTTGCTCAAGCACCTCATACGCCGTTGCCCGCGGCACAATCACCTGAAGAGCGGCATCGATCGCCCCAGGCTCCATCTGCGCCTCGATCGACATGTCCTCACGCGGGTAGAGTGAAACACGCCAGCGACCGGGCACCTTCAGGAGCGAGAAGTTCCCACCGTCTTTCCAGCAGTAAGAAACATTCGACAGGCCTTCCAGATGATCCTCGAAGGCAAACTGGGTCGTCACAAGAAGCGTGGTTTCGGGATAGGTCTGCCCATCAAAGGCTGCATCAAGAGCCTTGCGAACCATGCTGCGCGCGCCATCTGCGCCGACAACAAAGCGCGCCCGCACGCTTCGGCGCTCACCCGCTGCATTGTAGGTGGCGCTGACCCCGGTCTCATCCTGGGAGAAGCTCTCAAGCTCTGTGCCAAACGATACGGTGCCTTCAGGCAGGAGCCCCAGCAACATGTGCGACAGCTTCCACTGCTCGCACTGCAGCCGATAGGGATGCTCGGTTTCGCCTTGAAGGACGCTCATGTCGAAGACCGCGCGCTCCCCGGTCGGGTGCATGCGGATCTGCCAATGTGGACAGATCAGCCCTTGCGCAATGAAGGCCGGCCCGATCCCGAGACCGTCAAGAAGATCAAGCGTCGGGGGATGAAATGTCGAGGCGCGAAGATCCTGCGACAGGCTCAATTCCGCCTCAACCACCCTGACCGAGAAGCCGCTGCGCGTGAGCAGGACTGCAACCATCAACCCGACGGGACCACCTCCTGAGACCAACACATCGACATCATAGGCCATGCAAGATCACTTTTCCCCGTCGCGCGCCGAAGTGCGCTCCGCACGTCTTGACTTGTCTGCATTATATGACAACCTCGATCCAATCGCCAGATCATTCTGCAGGCCAACAGACGCAGTGAGCTTTGCACAAAGTGAGATGGATCAATAAGTTAGCGTCTTGTTCCTGCGCGCTCTCAACACTTTGCCGCAGGATGTGCCAGGGTCGAGAATATGCTCGCAGGTGAAGCCCCGCCGACACCCATGCCGCTCGCGACAAGTCTGATCGCTGGCAGGCGTGTGGCAGGGGCGGGCCTGCGGTTACCGGTCATGAACCCAGCCCTCGGTGTTGAAATCGCTGGCCTTGCGGAAGCAGGCCCGGCTGAGGTCAATGACGCTGTTGTCGCTGCGCGCCACGCGTTCAGGACATCCGGCTGGCCTCAGGCGTCGGTCGAGCACCGCCAGGCCATGCTCCTCAAACTGTCTGATGCCGTGTTTGCCGCGGCTGATGAGTTGGCACAGCTCGAATGCGCTGCGCTTGGCGTGGTCATGCGCGAGCTTCGCGAACGCCACATGAAGCGCGCCGCGCTGAATTTCCGCTTCTTCGCCGAGGTCATCGGTCAGGCCAGGGGCGAGGTCTATGATCAGACGCACGGCTATCGCAGCATCGTGGTCCGCGAGCCTGTCGGTGTGGCGGCTCTGATCGCGCCATGGAACGCGCCTGTCGCGCTCGCGTCCATGAAGATTGCCGCAGCGCTGGCCTTCGGTAACGCCTGCGTTCTGAAGCCTTCCGAGCAGACGCCACTGGCCTTGTTGCGGATGGTCGAGATCCTGCACGAAGCCGGGCTTCCCGACGGGCTCGTGAATCTCGTCAACGGTCGCGGCGCAGTGACGGGTCAGGCGCTTGTCTCCCATCCCGATGTCGACCTGATCTCGTTTACCGGCGGCACGGCAACCGGCCGCGCGATTGCCAGCGAGGCAGGCCGTCGTCTCAAGCCTGTGACCATGGAACTTGGGGGAAAGTCGGCGAACGTGATTTTCGCCTCTGCCGACCTTGAACGCGCGCTCGATGCGGCGCTGGTTGGCATCTATTCCAACAATGGCCAGCAATGCCTGGCTGGCTCGCGCATCCTGCTGGAGCGCTCGATTGCACATGATTTCATCGACAGGTTCGTGGCGCGTGCCAGGGCCATCCGTGTGGGCGATCCACTCAATGACCGTACCGAGCTGGGGCCCATGGCTTCAAGCGCCCACCGGGACCGTGTGCTTGGCTTTGCCGAAGGCGCGCGGCGCGAAGGCGCGGAACTCCTGACGGGTGGTCATGCGGTGCCGGTTGGGGGGGCTCATTCCAACGGCTATTTCATAGCGCCGACGGCAATCCTCTCGCCGTCGCCTGACATCCTCGCAGTCCGTGAGGAGATCTTCGGCCCGTTCGCAAGCTTTATGATCTTCGACACCTATGACGAGGCCATCGAACTCGCCAACGCGACGGACTTTGGTCTCGTGGCCTATGTCTGGTCAGACCATGTGCCAACGGTTGAGCGCGCCGTACGCGACCTTCGGGCGGGCGTCGTGTGGGTCAACACGCCGATGATGCGTGAACTGCGCGCGCCCTTCGGCGGCTACAAGGACAGCGGACTTGGCCGCGAGGGCGGCGAGGCCTGCATGCAGTTTTATACGGAAGTCAAAACGGTCACGTGGCCGTCCACACCGGTCAACGTGAAGAAAATCGGCACAGGCTGACAGAAAAGAGGAGACAACCATGTGGACACGTCGAGACACGATGAAATGGGCGCTGGCCGGCGGCGCAGCTCTGGCAAGCCCTGCCGTTGTCGGGCAGGCGCGCGAACCCCTGACAATCATGACACCCTTTGGCTTCATCCCCGACTTCATCGAGATGATGAATGGGGTGGCCGGCGGCCATCTGACACGCCATGGCTTTGATGCCAGGCTGCTCGGGGCGAACGGCACCGCTCAGGCGGTCCAGCAATTGACCACGGGACAGGCGCAGTTCATCCGCGCCGCATCGATTGACGTGATCCGTGCGGTGGCAAGCGCCGACGCGCCGCTGGTGGCGATTGCCACAAGCCATCAGGGCTCGACGTTCCACATGATTTCGCTGAACGAAAAGCCGATCCGCGAAGCCGGTGATCTCGCGGGCAAGACAATCGGCATCGTGTCGGTTGGCGGAACCACCGACATCTTCCTTGATCTCATCCTGCGTCAGGCCAATCTGCCGCGCGATGCTGTCAGGCGCGAGGTTGTCGGCAATTCGCCCGGCGCGCTGCAATTCGTTCGCCAGGGGCGAATCGACGGCTTCATTGCATCGATCATCGTGCCGGTTGTGCTGCGCCGCCAGAATGAGCCAATCCTCGCTTGGTCAACCGACAAGTACGCCCCCATGCCAAGCCAGTGCTACATCACGACGCGTGAAGTCGCCGAGCGCCGGCCGGAAACCGTTGTCCGCTTTCTGAGGGGGATGCGCGACAGCATGAACGAGATGCTGACGCAGCCGAACCGCCCGATCTTCGAGCGGGCAGGCGCGCAGTTCGAAATCCCGGGCATTCGTGATCTGGATACGGTCGTTGCCGTCTCTGACGCCTCAAAGCAGGAGCTCTGGCTGGCGAAGGGGCGCGAGAACATGCTGCGCAACATCCCTGAACTCTGGGCGTCCGGGTTTGAATCGCTTCGCCGGGCTGAAATGCCGTTGCCGCGTGATCCCGCCGCGATGTGGACCAACCGGTTTATCGATGAAGCGCTGCGTTCGTAGGCAGCAACAGCTCGTTTGCCGCCTTTGTCTTGACCCCGTGGGTGCGCGGGTCTACCGGAAGCGCGGGTGCGGCGGCTGCTTGTCGCACCGGAGGTGGTAGGCATGGGTGTGCGTACGGCGTCGCCGAAACGTGATCCCTTCAGGGCGCTCGACGATCAGGTGCGGTTCCTGAGGTCCTGGATCGGCGATCCCCTGAAGACCGGGGCAGTGGCCCCGTCTGGCAAGTATCTTGCCCGGGCGCTTGCTGCGGCCGTTGATCTATCGATTCCTGGTCCAATCATTGAGCTCGGTCCCGGAACCGGGGTCGTCACCCAGGCCCTGATCGAGCGCGGCATTGATCAATCCCGGATCATCGCGATCGAGTACAATCCTGACTTCGTCACATTGCTGAAGGCGCGGTTCCCGCAGGCAACGATCCTTCAGGGCGACGCCTACGAGTTCCGAAGCCTTGTCACGGCCCATACGTCTGAGCCTTTGGCCGCTGTCGTCTCGAGCTTGCCGCTGTTCACCCAGCCGCCACCACGGCGCATCTCGATGGTCGAGGCCTCCTTCGACCTGATGCATGTCGCGGCTCCGTTCGTGCAGTTCTCCTACGCGCTGGTATCGCCGGTTCCGCGCATCATTCCGCGCATGACTGTGCATATCTCCGACTGGATCATGCGCAATGTGCCGCCCGCGCGGGTCTGGACCTACCGCCGTCCTGCACTTGCGGACCTCGATCATATCAGCGCCGCCGATGAAAAGGCCCTGAAACAACGGGCCATTGCCGTGTTTGATGATGAGCGCCGGGCAAAAGTATGGATGCGCACGCCGAATTCATTGATCGGCGGCCAGACGCCTCTGGAGCATGTCGAGACCACGGCAGGCGCGCGCCGGGTGGAAGTGTTGCTGGACAGAATCGCCGCCGGTGATCTTGCTTAGGCCATGATTGTCTGGCGGCTCGCAAAACCGGATCTGGCTCTGAAGCTTGACGGCGAAACCAGTCGGGCCGAAGGAGGACGCTGGCATTCGCCCGGGCGCGGCGTGGTGACAACTGCACGCGCACTCTCGACCCTTGTTCTTGAAACGATGGCAATGCTGCCGGGAAACATGCGCTTTGACCTGCCGCTTCTGGCCGCGGTCGCCCTCGAGATTTCGGATGAGACCTCCATTCGCCGTGTCACGCGTGATGAGCTGGACGAAAGTCCGGGACCTTCGGAACTGCGCCGGCGCGCTATTGGCGATGCCTGGTTGAAAGACGGCGTCATCCCGGTTCTGGAAGTGCCCTCTGATATGGTGCCGCAGGATACGTTGATCCTGCTTGATCCCCTCCACGAGGCTTTCGGACGCGGCCAGATCCGGGTTGTCGGCGTCGAGCCGTTCGCCCTTCAGCCCCAGCTCTACGTCAAGTCGAAGGCGCCTCTGTTGCCGAGACCGCCACGGTGAGCGCCATTGCGCGCTACCTGACCCACCCCCAGGTCAACATTGATCCATCTGTTCCCGTTCCGAAATGGGGCCTTTCGCCCGAGGGGCGCGCACGCACACTCCGTCTTGCGCGCGAGGCGCGTTTTTTGCGCCAGCTGGTGCTGATTGTGTCGAGCGGCGAGACCAAGGCGATCGAAACGTCTGAGATCCTTGCTGCGCATTGCAATGCGCGCATGATCATCCGCGAGGCGATGCATGAGAATGACCGGTCCTCGACGGGTTTTCTTCCCCCTCCCGCCTTCGAAGTGATGGCGAACCGCTTCTTCGCAAACCCCGATGTTGCGGTTGAGGGGTGGGAGCCGGCGCGCGTGGCGCAGGCCCGGATTGTGACGGAAACGAAGCGGGTCCTGGCCGATGCACCGTCAGGCGACGTACTGCTCGTTGGTCACGGTGGCGTTGGCACGCTGCTCCGCTGCCATATCCTGGGTCAACCGATCGCGCGCGATCGCGACCAGCCCGGCGGAGGTGGTAACCTCCACGCGTTCACGCGGGACAATTGGCGTGAGCTCCATGGCTGGCGTGCGCTCGAAACCGAATGCGAGGGAGGTAGATAATGGGTCTTCAACCGCTGGATCGCCTGATCGTTGCCCTTGATGTCCCGGATGTCACTGCAGCCGAGCTCATGATTGAGCGCCTCGGCCCGGCTGTAACGTTTTACAAGATTGGACTTGAGCTTGCCTTCGTTGGCGGCTTCGATCTCGCAAAAGCCCTGAAGTCGCGTGGAAAGCGCGTCTTCCTCGACATGAAGCTCCATGACATTCCCAATACGGTCGAGCGGGCAACGGCCAATATTGCCACCCTCGGGGTCGATCTCCTGACCATCCACGCCTACCCGCAGACCATGGCCGCCGCCGCTGCTGGGCGCGGATCTTCAGCCCTCAAGCTCCTCGGCGTCACCGTGCTGACATCCATGTCGGCGCCCGATGCCGCTGCGGCGGGCTATGCCGGTAGCATTGCCGAAATTGTGGCAAGCCGCACCAGAACGGCGCGCGCGCTTGGCATTGATGGCGTTGTTTGCTCGCCCGGTGAAGCCAGTGCTGCGCGCCAGCTGATTGGCCCGGATGGTCTTGTGGTCACCCCTGGCGTGCGCCCCCATGGGAGTGCTGCCGGCGATCAGGCAAGAGTGGCCACACCGGCAGAAGCCATCAGGGCCGGCGCAAGCCATCTTGTTGTGGGCCGACCCATCACCCAGGCGAGCGATCCGCGCGCCGCCGCACAAGCCATTGTCGCAGAGATCGCAACGGCGGCCTGAAGCGCGAGGCCCTGCAAATCATTGATCAGGCGTCAATGCTGCCTCAGCAATGCGTTTGAACCGACCGTCAGACAGCGATGCCGTCGCGCTTCTTCGCAACGGCATACCACGCCCACAGCAGGCGGGCAGCGGTCCCCCGATAGGGCCTCCAGCTCTGTGACAGGGCATCAAGTGCCTTGGCCGTTGGGCGCTGGTTGATCCCGCGTCCCATCCGGACCGCCTCCTGCAGGGCAAGGTCACCGGGCGCAAAGGCATCGCCATGACCAAGGCAGAAGAGCGCGTAGATGTCGGCAGACCACGGGCCAATGCCGGGCAAGGCTGTCAGAGCCGCGTGCACGTCTTCGATGGGCGCATCTCCGAGTTTCCCCAGATCGATGGATCCCGTTTCAATGGCCGCAGCAATGCCAGCCAGTGTCTTGATCTTCGAGCTGGAAAGGCCGCACGCGCGCAGCGCCTCCGGATCGGTTGCGAGATAGGCTTCCGCGCTCATCTCAGGCACCAGCGCCTCAACCCGCGCGCGGATGGCCGTTGCAGCGCTGACGGATATCTGCTGGCCCGCAACAATCGCCACGAGACCGCGGAAGCCTCCGGGATTGCGCCTGAGCGGCGGCGGGCCTGCCTCCGCAAGCATCCTGGCAAACATCGGCTCAAGCCGCTGCAACATGGCCAGCGCGTCGGCCATATCAGCCTGTGTATCGATGCGGTTCAGCATGGCCCTGTGCTACACCTGAAGCAATGTTGCTGCCTACCTACCGATTTGCGCCATCACCCAATGGCGATTTGCACCTTGGTCATGCGCTGTCAGCTGCGCTGAACTGGCGCATGGCGCGCAAGGTCTCGGGCAGGTTCCTGGTGCGCATTGAAGATGTCGATCAGGCCCGCTCCCGGCCGGAGATCGCTCGCCGCCAGCTCCAGGATCTCGCATGGCTTGGGATCTTTTCTGACGAGCCTCCGGTGATCCAGAGCCAGCGAACCGCA
>JAIYEB010000237.1 GCA_027487195.1 Hyphomicrobiales bacterium
CAAGCGCAATGTCATCATATCGCGCACGGTCAAGGGCGCGCTGTTCGTTGAAAGTCTTGGCGACCGGATTGCGGCGGCGGCAGGAAAGCTCGCACCATGACAACGCAACTTGAGGTGATTGCAGCAATCGCGCACGTTTACAGCGCTGCGGATGTGACCGCCGCGCTCGATACGCAAGCCCTTATGGGCGAACCCGTTGAAATCCTGGGCGAAAAGACCGTTGCAGGGCTCGTCCCCATGAGGCTAATCGAGGATGGCTATCGTGGCTTCATGCGCCACGGGGACCTTGGGGAACCCGCCGGCCATACCCCCATCCATACCCATCGTGTCAACGCGCCGCAGTCTCTTCTCTATGGGCGCCCCGACTTCAAATCGCCGCCCATTGGAACGCTCACGCTGGGCGCGCGGGTTGCCATCGTCGATATCACCGGGCGCTACGCCCGCCTTGCAGATGGGCGCTTCATGATCGCGCGCCATCTCGCGCCGGTCTCAACAAACGAGACAGACCCCGTTGAGGTTGCTGAACGCCTGCTGGGCGCGCCCTACCTGTGGGGCGGCAAATCGATGCTCGGCATCGATTGCTCCGGCCTTGTCCAGCTCAGTTTCGGCGCCTGTGGCATTCGCCTGCCGCGCGACACCGGCCCGCAGGAGAGGGCGGATATCGGGCGCTCACTTCCGCCCGAAACTGCGCTCCAGCGCGGCGATCTACTGTTCTGGAAGGGGCACGTCGCCATCGCGCGGGGTGACGGGTCGATGATCCACGCCAACGCCCATCACATGGCCGTTGCCTACGAGGGCATCAGAGCCGGGATCGCGCGCATTGCGGCGGCCGGCGATCCGGTGACCAGCATCAGGCGGGTGTTGCCCACGCCCGCCTGACCTTGGGGCGCTTCGTGGCAAACCATGTCAGCGCCATGAGGGCATAGCCGTTGACGAAAGCGCCCCTGCGTGCGGCCGAAATCGCCCGCAGCGCCGGCACCGGGATCGGACGAATAACCTCGCCCTCATGCGCAAGACCTGCATCGGCTGCGGCTGCGCCAGCTGCCACTTCGGCAACGTAGAGGTGATAGATTTCAGCTGTCGAGCCGGGCGAGGGCATCACGGATGGCCCTTTGAGCAAGCGCGCCGCGACAAGACCCGTCTCTTCCAGAAGTTCGCGCCGGGCTGCAGCCTCGGCCTCCTCGCCTGGATCAACCCGCCCGGCCGGCACCTCGATCATCTCCCCCTTGCCGGTCCTGACATGGGCGGCCAGCCTAAACTGACGGATAAGGACGACCTCATCGCGGACGGGATCGTAGGGTATGACGCAAACGACATGACCGGCCGCCATGAACTCGCGCTCATGAAACCCTGTCGTGCCTGGCATCTGAAGCCTGTAGCGATCCACCGGACGCACACCGTCGAGCACGCGTGTTGGCGCTGGCAAGCGCAAGGCAACGCGGCGATCCTTCAGAACTGTCGTCACTGCGCCACGATATCAGCGTTGATCATCTCGATATTGAAGGCTGCGGCGAGAAGCGCCTGCGTATACTCGGACTTTGGCGCCGCAAAGAGATCGCGCGCCGGACCCTGTTCGACAACCCTGCCGTTGCGCATGACGATCACGTAATTCGCCAGCGCCCGCACCACCTTCAGGTCATGGCTGATGAACATGTAGGCGAGGTTCTTCTTCGCCTGCAGTTCGCGCAACAGATCGACGATCTGGGCCTGCACGCTCATGTCGAGCGCCGAGGTTGGCTCATCCAGAACGACGAATTTGGGCTCAAGCACCATGGCGCGCGCAATCGCAATGCGCTGGCGCTGTCCGCCGGAGAACTCGTGCGGGTAGCGGTCCATGGTGGCAGGGTCGAGGCCAACATCCACCATCGCCTGCGCAACACGCGCGCGCCGCCCCTCGGCATCGAGCTTGCGTCCGTGCTGCACCAGCCCTTCGGCAATGATGTCGGCAATCGACATGCGCGGCGACAGCGATCCATACGGATCCTGGAACACGACCTGCATGTCAGCGCGCAGCGGGCGCATCTCGTCAAAGCTCAGGCGCGAGATATCCTTGCCGAGGAAGGCAATCGGGCCGTCAGATCGGATGAGGCGCAGCAGGGCCAGGCCAAGGGTTGTTTTGCCAGACCCCGACTCGCCCACAACACCGAGCGTCTGACCCTCGCGCAGTGTCAGATCAACACCATCCACCGCCTTGATGTGCCCGACAACATTGCGGAAGAACCCGCGCTTGATCGGGAACCAGACCTTGACGTCCTTCGCCTCGACAATGATCGGCGCGCCGGCGTTTTCGGCCGGCGGCATGCCCTTGGGCTCCGAGGCAATGAGGTGGCGGGTGTAGGCGTGCTGGGGATCGGCAAAGACATCGGACGTCTTGCCGGTCTCGACGATCTTGCCCTTGTTCATGACCGCAACCCGGTCGGCAAACTTGCGCACGATGCCAAGGTCATGGGTGATGAACAGGATCGCCATGCCCATGCGGGCCTGAATATCCTTCAGGAGCTTGAGGATCTGGGCCTGAACCGTCACATCCAGCGCGGTTGTCGGCTCATCTGCGATCAGAAGATCGGGTTCATTGGCCAGCGCGATGGCAATCATCACACGTTGGCGCTGTCCGCCGGAGAGCTGGTGCGGATAGCTTTCAAGCCTTGTCTCGGGATCGCGGATGCCGACCTGGGTCAGGAGCGCAATCACGCGCTGACGGGCCTCTGCTTCCGACATGCCCTGATGCAGCTTCAGAACTTCAGCGACCTGCCGCTCAACCGTGTGCAACGGGTTCAGCGAGGTCATCGGCTCCTGAAACACCATCGTGATATCGTTGCCGCGCACCTTGCGCAGAGCCTTTTCATCAAGCGCAAGCAGATCCCGCCCTTTGAAAAGAATGCGGCCGGTCGGATGAGAGGCTGCGGGGTAGGACAGGAGCTTGGGGATCGACAGGGCCGATACTGACTTTCCCGACCCGGACTCGCCGACAATCGCCAGCGTTTCCCCGCGTTGCAGGCTGAACGAGATCCGGTCAACCGCCGTCGTTGTCCGCCCGCCCTGATGAAAGGCGACGGAGAGGTCGTCGACCTGAAGCAGGGGCTCGTCAGCAGCGGGTATGTTCATCGCCGTCTTTCAACCAAAGGGGCATGGAGCGGAATAGAGCGCCAGCATCGTGCCGCGCACGATCAGCTGAATCTATCAAGCCAAGGGCGATGCGCACAAGCCGCGATTACAAGCAAAGCGCCATGAAGGTGCCAGGCGCTAAACGCCCCTGCGTTCAAGGCCCCGGATTCCGCGATGCTGACCATGCGTGATGGCCACTGCAAGCGCGTCGGCGGCATCATCCGATGTGACCTTGGCTTTGGGCAGCAGCACATCGATCATCATGCGGATCTGCTTCTTGTCGGCATGACCGACACCGACAACGGTTTTCTTCACAAGGTTGGCTGAGTATTCGCCCACCGACAGGCCAGCCATTGCCGGCACCAGCAACGCCACGCCACGCGCCTGCCCAAGCTTGAGCGTCGAGGCCGGATTCATGTTGACGAACGTCTCTTCGACGGCAGCTTCATCGGGCTGGTAGGTGGCGATCACTTCGGACAGCCCATGATGCAGCGCCTTCAGGCGCTGGGCGAGCTCTCCCGTCTCAGGCGGCAGCACCGTTCCTGCTGCCACAAACGACAGGCGCGATCCCTCAACGTCAATGACGCCCCAGCCGCACCGGCGAAGGCCTGGATCAATCCCGAGGATGCGAACAACTGCCATTCCCTGATCACGTACCTGAACCGCGCCGGCCATGATAGGCCAGACGGCACATGTTGGATCTCCTGAGCGCGACCCCTCCACTTCTCCTTGCTGTGAGCTTGATCGCTGGCCTTGTCAGGGGCTTCTCGGGGTTTGGCGCGGGCATGATCTTTGTGCCGGTGGCAGCGGCGCTGGTTGGTCCCGCGCAGGCGGTTGCGTTGCTGTGGCTCGCCGATAGCCTGTCCCAGCTGTTCCTGCTGAAGGGTGCGGCGAGGCGCGCCAACTATCGCGACCTGTCACCGCTGTTCGCGGGCTATGTCATCGGACTTCCTGTCGGGATCTGGCTCCTGCTGATTGCAGACCCGGTCCTGCTGCGCTGGGTGATCGGGGTGATGATCCTGTCCGGGCTTGCCGCCATGCTGGCCGGCGTGCGCGCCAGCCGTGAAACAGGCGTTCCCGGCAGCCTTGCGCTCGGTGCGACGTCGGGCATTACCGGTGGTGCAACTGGCCTCAGCGGGCTTCCGATCATCCTGTTCTGGCTTGCGGGGCGCGCGTCCGGCGCAGACATCCGCGCTGGCCTGACCATGTTCTTTTTTGCAACTTCGATCGTGACCGGGTTTGGTTACGTCTATGCCGGCATCGTGACCCCGGCGGCGCACACAACGGCGCTGCTGGTTGTCCCGCTTTATGGCCTTGGGATCGGGCTCGGCGCGGTCATTTTCAGGCTGGCGCCGGAGCGCGCCTTCCGCCCGGTAGCGCTGACAATCGTTGCGATTGCCGCCATCACGACGCTGCCGGTTTTTGACGCGTGGTTCAGAGGCTAATCAGCCCGGTCGGATTCGAGCAGCAGGATCTCAGCGAGGCAGCCCTGAACCGCAGCCTCGAAGAGTTTCGACCCGATGGCGGGCGTTGCCAGCGATGGATCGGAGGCAATCCGCCCATCCGCAAAGCGCTGTTTGAAGTCAGCCGCGTCATGATGCCGGTCGCCCGCGTGCACCAGTGCCTCGCTTGCTGTGAGCTGGCGCGCCGGGGCTTCTTGGGAATCGGGCATGATCTCTGGCGTGAGATGGCGCAGGATCGCGATTTCAGACGCGGTGACATGCCGCCCTTCGCCATCACC
>JAIYEB010000375.1 GCA_027487195.1 Hyphomicrobiales bacterium
CCGGCCTGACCATGGTGGTCGAGCAGGGTCGCCCGCGCGGCGACCGCATCACGCAGATCGTGGTTGGTGGGCAGCCGCTCGATCCGGCACGGCGCTACCGCGTGGCCTCGAATGACTTCATGCTGCGCGGCGGCGATGGGTACACGGCCTTTGCAACCGGCCGCGTGCTGGTCGGCGGCACCGATGGCAAGCTCATCGCCAATGAAGTGATGGCCCATGTGCGGCGCGTCGGCGGCCGGGTCGCTCCAACGGTCGAGGGCCGGATCACGATCCGCTAGGTTGGTCCAGCCCGCAGCTCTCCGGAAGACCTGCGGGCTCTGATCAAGCGCGCGCTTATGATTGAGGCTGTGGCGGCGGTCGTGCAAACCAGCATCGGACTTGGCCGCCTTGAGGTGCGGCCAGTCAGCGAAGCCGCAACGCCGGTTCTGCGCAGGGCTTCGCGGGGCCTACTGATCGGCCATCTTCAGCAGCATCTTCTCGTTCAGGATCCTGACACCGTCTGGAACCATCAGGATGACCTTGTCGCGCGCAAACCGGGACAGGGTGCGGCTGACCGTTTCGATCGTCAGGCCAAGCGAATCGGCAATATCGAGGCGTTGCATGGGCAGGGGCACAGTGACGCTTGGGCCGCGAATACGCGCCCAGCGATTGCGCATGTTCACCAGAAACCCGGCAATCCGCTCTTCGGCGTTCCGGCGCCCGAGGATCATCATCTGGTCTTGCGCAATTAGAAGCTCTGACGTGGCCATATCATGAAGCCGCGTCGAAAGATCCGGATGGCCCGACACGAGCCCGTTGAAATCCACACGGTCAAACCGGCACATGCGCGTAGGCTCGAGGGCATCGGCGGAAAATCCGTAGGTTTCGCGTAGCGCCAGCCCGAGAAAGTCTCCTGGCAAGGCAAATCCAATGATTTGCCGGCGACCATCCGACAACAGCTTGTAAAGCCGCGCTGAGCCTTCGTTGATTGTATAGACGGATGAGGCCGCTTCGCCCTCTGAAATGAAGGTGGTCTTCGCCTGGACCTGGCTCGGGCGCATGATCGCATCGAGTTCCATCAGTTCGCGAGGCTTCATCGCCGCACAAACTGCCAGCGAACGCACGCTGCAGGCCGTGCACTCAAGACGCGCACGCGCCTGAACATGCGATACCGGATCGATCGCGCGTGCGATATCGATGCACAGATCCATGGTCTTCCCCAAAAGACAATCAAACACACGGTTCGAATGCCCTCAGGTCACAGTGAAGACCCAAGTTCGCTGACAGCGTAAGTTGGGAGGAAAACCGACCGAGGGGTCATGCATCCCCTCGGGCTGAAAGTTCTGGCTCTATGAGCCTCCACCGAGGCCATGGACATAGACCGTGAGCGCCTTGATGGTTGCGTCATCGAGACGCCCGCTCCAGGCAGGCATGACGCCGCCGCGACCGTTGGTCAGGGTTTCAATGAGCGTTGCCTCATCCCCACCATAAAGCCAGACCCGGCCTGTGAGGTTAGGCGCGCCAAGATCCTGATTGCCCTTGCCCTGATCGCCATGACAGCTGGCGCATTGCTGGGCAAAGACCGCCTCACCGGCGCTCACATTGAAACCGGCACGCGTCGACTGGCCAGACAGCGAGCGAACGTAATTCGCCATGAGCACGATCTGATCGCGGGTCAGCAGTCCCGCCGTTCCGCCAAAGGCTGGCATGGGGCTGAGCCGCGCACGATCATCCCCGTTTCGGATGCCAAACGCGATCGTCTGCTGGATCTGATCGAGGCTTCCGCCCCAGAGCCAGGCATCGTCCCTGAGGTTGGGAAAGCCGCGGGACCCTACGGCCGACAGCCCATGGCAACCGGCGCAGTTGTCGCCAAAGGCGGACTTGCCCTGCTGCGTTGCAATCGCAAGCAGCGCCGGGTCGCGGGTGATTTCCTGCAGGCTGGCGGATGCCAATCGGGTCTGGTGGACGGCGCGCTGGACTCTCAAGGCCTCAAGCTCTGCTGCCACTTCAATGCGCGCTGACGTTCCAAGCACACCCGTCGTGAAGGAGGACACCAGCGGGATGGCCGGATAGGCAATCATGTAGCCAATCGCAAACACGATGCTGGCGTAGAACACATTGAGCCACCAGCGCGGCAGCGGCGTGTTCAGCTCCTTGATGTCGTCCCAGGTGTGGCCCGTGGTGGACATGCCTGAAACAGGATCGATTTCAGGTTTTTCATGGTTTTCCATGGGTCAGTCCTCCTGCAGTGGCAGCTTCGCAGCCGCCTTGTAAGTGGCCTTGTTCTTCGAGCGGAACGTGTTGATCACGATCGCGATCGACAGCCCCAGAAACAGAAAAAGGCCCAGAAGAGGTGCGATGTAGGCAACGGTTTGATAGGTCATTTCGAGCTCTCACCTCAGGTTCGCGCGCGCGTCATAGGCCTTGAAGTCAACCATGGTGCCGAGCACCTGGAGATAGGCGACAAGGGCATCCATCTCGGTGATCGGGCGGTTCGAGGCGTTTGCGGTTGCCCCGCCAAAGGAGCGTGAGACCGCGGTTGGATAGCGCTCGCGAAAACCAGCAGCGTTCGGGCCATCAGGGTCGATCTGGGCCCGCATGTCCCGCGCCGCATTGGCGATCTGAGCCGCGGAGTAGGGAACGCCCACGGCGCGATTGGCCGAAATGTGCCCGGCGATGCGCTCAGGATCCAGAACCGCATCCACCAGGAACGGATAGCCGGGCATGATCGACTGGGGCACGATCGCACGGGGGTTGACGAGGTGCGCCACATGCCACTCGTCGGAGTACTTGCCGCCAACACGCGCCAGATCCGGTCCGGTACGCTTTGAGCCCCACTGGAACGGGTGGTCGTACATGCTCTCGGCTGCCAGCGAGTAGTGGCCGTAGCGCTCGACTTCATCGCGAAGCGTACGGATCATCTGGCTGTGGCAGTTGTAGCACCCCTCCCGCACATAGATGTTGCGGCCGGCAAGCTCGAGCGGTGTGTAGGGGCGAACCCCTTCAACGCGCTCGATCGTGCTCTTCAGATAGAACAGCGGTGCGATCTCAACGATGCCGCCAATCGCCACGACACCGAGAATTCCGATGGTGAGGACGATGGAGTTGCGCTCAAAGATCTTGTGCTTGGCCCATAGGGACATGGCGCTCTCCTCTATTCAGCAGGCTGGGGTTGGGGTTCGTTCGAGCTGGCTGGCACCAGCGCTTCACCGCCCCTGATGGTCATGATGACGTTGAAGGCCATGATCAGCGCACCGGCGAGGAACAGAAGGCCACCGAGCGCGCGGATCACGTACATCGGGTGCATCGCGGCGACGGTTTCGATGAAGGCGTACTCAAGGAAGCCCAGCGGCGTGTAGGCGCGCCACATCAGCCCCTGCATGATGCCGGACACCCACATGGCCGAGATGTAGAGCACGATGCCAAGCGTCGAGACCCAGAAGTGCCACTCCACCAGCTTCAGCGAGTACATCTCGCGCTTCTGCCAGACCCATGGGACGAGGCAGTAGATGGCGCCAAACGAGATGTAGGCGACCCAGCCGAGCGCACCGGAGTGCACGTGACCGATGGTCCAGTCCGTATAGTGCGACAGGGAGTTGACGGCCCTGATTGACATCATCGGACCTTCAAAGGTCGACATGCCGTAGAAGGCCAGTGAGACAACCATCATGCGCAGAACCGGATCGGTTCTCAGCTTGTCCCAGGCGCCCGACAGGGTCATCAGCCCGTTGATCATCCCGCCCCAGGACGGCATCCAGAGCATGATCGAAAAGGTCATGCCAAGCGTCTGCGCCCAGTCCGGCAGAGCCGTGTAGTGCAGGTGGTGCGGACCGGCCCAGATATAGAGGAAGATCAAGGCCCAGAAGTGGATGATCGACAGCCGGTACGAGTAGATCGGCCGCTCGGCGCGCTTGGGCACGAAGTAGTACATGATCGCAAGGAAGCCGGTCGTCAGGAAGAAGCCGACCGCGTTGTGGCCATACCACCACTGGAACATCGCATCCTGAACGCCAGACCACACCACATAGCTCTTGGAGCCGAAAAAGGAGGCGGGAACCGGCGGGTTGTTGCCAAGATGCAGAACCGCAACCGTCACGATCATGGACAGATAGAACCAGTTCGCGACGAAGATATGGGGCTCCTTGCGCTTCATCAGCGTGCCAAGAAACACCAGGAGATAGACAACCCAGACGATTGTCAGGAACAGGTCGGCATACCACTCGGGCTCGGCGTATTCCTTGCCCTGCGTGACGCCGAGAAGGTAGCCCGTCCCGGCCACGACAATGAACAGGTTGTAGCCAAGCACCACGAACCAGGGCGCAATGTCGCCGGCAAGCCGGGCGCGACACGTGCGCTGGACCACATAGAAGGAGGTCGCCAGAAGCACGTTTCCGCCAAAGGCGAAAATCACCGCAGACGTGTGCAGTGGGCGCAGGCGACCGAAGTTCGTCCAGGGCAGGTCAAGGTTCAGGCCCGGATAGGCCAGCTGCAATGCAATGACCACACCCACCGTGAAGCCGGCTATGCCCCAGAAAATGGCGGCAAGCGTCGAGAACTTCACGACATCCATGTTGTAGTTCGGCTTGCCGTTGATCTCCTGGGGGATCGCGACGGCCATATTCATGTGGCGATTGAAAATCAGGAGGATTCCCGCAAACGCGGCAGCGGCAAACACCGCCATATGAAACGCAAAGGGCGCATCCTCCGCGCGGATCATGCCCATGAGAGCAATCAGGATTGCCACTCCGAAGGCGATCGCTGTGCCGATCTCGCCTACCCCCAATGTCTTCTTCTTCAACATGTCGACGGCCATCACGAGGCCTCCCTCAGACAGGGATGCGAGCGATCAGCACGCCTGATCCGGCCCATCCCTGGACAATCAATCGCCTGATGAGGGGGAGGCGGCATTGATCCAGATCAAAGCCGGCCAACAGGTCTCAGCCTAGACACGGGTCTTCGATGCCAACGCTGCCAGAACGGTTCAGCCAAGGAGACTGCGGTGCAACACGCCCAACGCCTGCCCGTATCGCCATCCGCCCTTATGCTCGCCGAGCGCTCTGTGCCCCGATACACATCCTACCCAACCGCGCCGCACTTCTCCGAAACGGTCACCTCGCAGACCTTCGCAGACTGGCTCTGGCACCTGTCACCGTGCACGTCCCTGTCGGTCTATCTGCATGTCCCGTTCTGCAC
>JAIYEB010000006.1 GCA_027487195.1 Hyphomicrobiales bacterium
AAACATCGGCGGTGGCCGGGTTGTATGGACTGACATCACATCAAATGGCGCGCGCCCTGGTGGTGCAATCCGAACGATTGGAAAATACCAGCGCCGGTCGCCGGTCGGCAGATCGTCCCGCTGGCGCTCGACCATTGGAAAGCGCGACATCACAATGTTGGATTGCCACCTCCGGGCAACATAATGCGGAAACACAGCTGACAGCGTCTCGACCATGTCATGCGCCTCGCGTCCAACTTCCTGCAGCACGAGAACATCAACGCGTTCACGCTGGACCCAGGCGCTGAGCGCTTCAACGTCGGCTTGAATCCCGTGCGTGTTGAACGTGGCAAGTGTCAGGGCGGGGCCGTTGCCAGACCCGCGGGATGCCGGTTGGAGATACTCGGGCAAGACCCAGCTGATCTGCCAGACCATGGCAGCAGCCAGAACCAGCACCGGCCAAGTCCCTGCCCTGGCAAGAAGCGCAATCGCCAGCGCGCACAAACCTACGAGCAACGTCACAAGCCTGAGATGATTGACAATGTCGGCCACGATGACGAAGCGGCCGATCTCGCCGATCACGGTCACCGCGATGAGCGCACCAATCATGACAAGCGCAAAAGGCTTCATCACCCTGCCGTTTCAGCCCGTTGTTGCCAGCGCCAAGGCATAGCTAGACACGGCCGGGATAATTCGGGCTTTCGCGCGTAATCGTCACGTCGTGGACGTGGCTTTCCTTGAGGCCAGCGCCAGAGATCCGCATGAAACGCGCGTCGCGTCGAAAGTCCGGAAGCGTACGGGCGCCTGTGTAGCCCATGGCCGCGCGCAATCCCCCGATGAGCTGGTGCAACACATTGCCGGCGGGTCCCTTGTAGGGAACCTGCCCCTCAATGCCCTCAGGTACCAGCTTCATCTGGTCGCGGACCTCGGCCTGGAAATAGCGATCAGCGCTCCCGCGCGCCATGGCGCCGATCGAGCCCATGCCGCGATAGGATTTGTAGGAGCGGCCCTGATGCAGATAGACATCGCCGGGGCTTTCATCTGTGCCGGCCAGAAGCGATCCGATCATGGCGCAATCCGCGCCCGCAGCGAGCGCCTTTGCCAGATCGCCCGAATACTTGATGCCGCCGTCCGCAATCACAGGCACGCCCTGGCGGGACGCCTCATCAGCAGCTTCCATGATCGCGGTCAGTTGCGGCACGCCAACGCCTGCGACAATGCGCGTGGTGCAGATCGATCCGGGACCGATCCCGACCTTGACCGCATCTGCCCCCGCATCAATCAGCGCCTTTGTGCCTTCGCGGGTGGCAACATTGCCGGCCAGAACCTGAACCTTGTTTGACAGGCGCTTGACCGCAGCCACCGACGCCAGAACGCCTGCGGAATGCCCATGCGCCGTATCGATGACAACGAGATCGACGCCCGCAGCAATCAGCAGTTCCGAGCGCTTCAACCCTGCCGGCCCGACCGTCGAGGCCGCCGCCACGCGCAAACGGCCCTGGTCGTCTTTTGCAGCGTTTGGGTTGAGCTGCGCCTTCTCGATATCCTTGACCGTGATCAGGCCAACGCAATTGCCATCCGCATCAATCACAAGCAGCTTTTCAATGCGGTAGCGATGCAGGAGCTTCTTGGCCTCATCCTGTGTCACGCCATCGCTGACCGTCACCAGCCGCTCATGGGTCATGAGCTCGCGCACGGGCTGATCGGGATTGGTGGCAAAGCGCACATCGCGGTTTGTCAAAATGCCCACAAGCTTTGATGGTTTTCCGCTCGCTGTGCTGTCGAGCGTTACCGGCAAGCCGGAGATATTGTGCCGCTTCATTACACCCAGCGCTTCGGCAAGCGTTGCATCGGCATGAATCGTGACCGGGTTCATGACGACGCCGGACTCAAAGCGCTTGACCCTTGCCACCTCGCCGGCCTGCTGCTCGGGTTCGAGGTTGCGGTGGATCACGCCCATGCCGCCGGCCTGCGCCATGGCAATCGCGAGCCGTCCTTCTGTCACCGTGTCCATGGCGGACGACAGGATCGGAATGTTCAGTTCGATTGAGCGTGTGACGCGCGTGCGCACATCCGCTTCACCTGGCAGAACCTCGGAATATCCAGGGCGCAGCAGCACATCATCAAATGTCAGTGCTTCATTGCCATGTGGGGTATCGACGAATGTCGCCATGATGCCGACCTTTTTCAAACGGGCAGAAAACGCGGCGCGGGAGACTCATCTCAAGGGATTCGCATGCGCAGCGGGGGTTGGCGAAGGTCCGTAACATGCTTGAACCCACGGGCCTATGCGCCAGATGACTATTCCTGAGGACGAACTGTCATTTTCAAGTATGTCGCGCACAGCTGATGCGCCTTGGAATGGTTGCGGAAGGGGGAACGCTCGGCTAAGGGACCTGACCGTTTACCTGATTGATCGGGGCCGGTGACGTACTTGCGCCAAGGAGCCTGCCAGTGTCCGCGACCTTCAACACCATTGCCGACATCATTGCCGACACCTGCTCCATTGAGCGCGAGAAGATCACGCCTGAGAGCCATGCCATTGACGATCTCGGCATCGACAGCCTCGACTTCCTCGATGTGACCTACGCCATCGACAAGAAGTTTGGCATCAAGCTGCCGGTCGAGCAATGGACCCAGGCTGTCAACGAAGGCACTGCCAAGACCGAGCAATATTTCGTTCTGCAAAACCTCGCCAACGAAATCGACAAGCTCGTGACGGCCAAGGGTTGAGGCAGAGGCCTCATGCGCCTTGAATATTTTCAGATGATCGACCGCGTGGTCGCACTTGATGCGAGCGCGAAAACGATCAACTGCGTGTCCAGGGTGCCGGATGAAAGTCCGGTGTTTGAAGGGCATTTTCCCGGCCATCCCCTGGTGCCGGGCGTTTTGCTGCTTGAAACCATGGCGCAAGCTTCAGGATATCTGATCCTATCTCTCATGGGCTTCACGCGCATGCCGTTCCTGATTGGCGCAGACAAGCTGAAGTTGCGTAGTTTCGTACCCCCGGGAAAGCCGCTCGACGTCTCGGCACGTCTGGAGCATGAGGGCTCTGGCTTTGCGATTACAAAAGGCGCAATCAAGGGCGAGGATGGTCGGATCTGCGAGGCAGAGATCAAGTTTGCCCTGCAGCCGTTTCCAGATGACAGTTTTGGCGAGATGATGCGCAATCAGGCCCGTGGCCTGGGAGTTCCGGGACTGTGATGACCGCGAAGCGCGATGTGTTGATCACCGGTATTGGCCTGGTTACCTCGCTTGGCGAGGGCGTTGCGGCCAATCTCGAGGCGTTGAATGCAAGCGCGCCTGCCATTGTCGACGACGCATCATTTGCGCCCTACCCGATCCATCCCACACCCGTCCTCGATCTCGACAAGCAGATCCCGAAGAAGGGTGATCAGCGGCAAATGGAGCCCTGGCAGCGCCTTGGCACCTACTCTGCGGGTCTTGCCCTCAGCGACGCCGGTCTTGCAGGTCAGCCCGATCTTCTGTCGCGCACCCACATGGTGGTCGCGGCTGGCGGAGGCGAGCGCGACATTGCTGTCGACGAGGCCATCATGCGCGATGGCAAGGCCAACCCCGAGCGCGAGCGCATCCTGAACGAGCGTTTGTCAAACGACATTCGCCCGACATTGTTTCTGGCCCAGCTGTCCAACCTTCTGGCTGGCAACATTTCGCTGGTTCATGGCGTTACGGGCTCATCGCGCACATTCATGGGCGAAGAGGCTGCAGGTGTTGACGCGATGCGCACGTTGAGTGCCCGCATCGCCGCAGGCCAGGCGGACATTGGCCTTGTCGGTGGCGCATACTCGGCAGCGCGTGCCGACATGCTGCTGCTGTTTCGCTTTGGCTCGCTCCTGCAAAGCGGCCCACACATGCCGGTCTGGGCGCGGGGCGCTGACGGCGGCATGATCACCGGATCGGTTGGCGCCTTCCTCGTTCTGGAAGCGCGGGAACATGCAGAGGCGCGCGGCGCACGGGCCTATGCCCGCCTTGGTCAGGTTGTGTCAGATCGTTCCAACCGCGCACCTGGCGCTGTGAAGCAGCGGCTTGGTGAACTCCTCCAGACAATTGCGCCTGCCCTCCCGAAGGGACCGCTGGCCGTCATGTCTGGCGCAACCGGCATTGGCGGCCCCACCGCTGAAGAGCGCGCGGCGCTCGAGGCCTTTGCAGATGAAGGACTTTCAGTGCGTGCCACCGGCTCCAGGATTGGACACGCGATTGAGCCAACGGCCATTGCCAATGTGGCCCTTTCGGCTGCAGCCCTGCATCACGGCACGTTCTTCCCGCCCTTCGATCCTTCTGAGGCCCCAGTGAAGGCCGCGCCCGAGGCCATCCTTGTGACCAGTGTCGGCCATTGGCGTGGCGAAGGCCTCGCCGTTGTGGCCAGGGCCTGAAGGAGGCGGAAATGGCTGTGACCGATCACCAGAACCGACCAACCGTCGTCATCACCGGCGCGGGCGTCGTCACGTCGCTTGGCCAGGGCAAAGCCACGGTCTGGTCGTCGCTTGTTGCCGGCAAAAGCGGAATCCGTCGGATCTCGCGCTTTCCAATCGATGGCCTGAAGACAACCATTGCCGGCACCTGCGATTTTGCGCGCGCAAGCAATGATGCGGCTCCTGACCTGTCGTTTCGACTGGCCGAGCTTGCGGTCGATGAGGCGGTCGTTGAATCTCGCGCAGGCCAACCCGGCAACTTTCCAGGGCCGCTTTTCATGGCGGTTCCACCGGTTGAACTCGAATGGGCAGGTCGCTTTACCCTTGCCGACGAGTTGTTGAATTCAGACCCGACCTATCCCGCAATCATGGCCGGACCCGCCGTGATGCACCCGGAATGGCTGGCGCGGTTTGCCTTCGGCGGCGTTGCCGAACGCATTGCTGACCGTTTTGGTACCAAGGGGTCGCCAATCTCGCTGTCGACGGCTTGTGCCTCAGGCGCAACGGCCATCCAGCTCGCGGTAGAAGCGATCCGCCGCGGAGAATGCGAAGCCGCAATTGCCGCCGGCACAGACGGCTCGATCCACGCCGAGGCATTGATCCGCTTTTCGCTGCTCTCCGCTCTTTCGACGTCAAACGACGTCCCGGAAGCAGCCTCAAAGCCATTTTCGAAGAACCGTGATGGTTTCGTTATGGCCGAAGGGGCAGCGGCGCTCGTTCTTGAGAGCTACGCCCATGCCAAGGCGCGCGGGGCTACCATTCTTGGGGTGCTGGCCGGTTGCGGCGAGCGCGCTGACAGTTTTCACCGCACCCGCTCAAACCCCGATGGCAAGGCGATCATCAGCGCCATTGAAAATGCGCTTGGCGATGCTGGCGTCGCACCGTCCGCCATCGATTATGTCAATGCGCACGGCACGGGCACGCCTGAGAATGACAAGATGGAGCATCTCGCCTGCGCAGCCGTGTTTGGCGAGCGCATGAAGACACTGCCGATCTCGTCCAACAAATCGATGATCGGCCATACGCTGACCGCGGCCGGCGCGGTCGAGGCGGTTGTTTCGCTTCTGACCATTCGCAACGGCATGATGCCTCCAACCATCAATCACAACGTCCCCGACCCGTTGATCGAGCTTGATGTCATCCCCGGCGTCGCAAGAGCCGGCAAGATTTCGACAGTCATGTCGAACTCCTTTGGCTTTGGCGGGCAAAACGTTGTGCTCGTGGTGGCTGCGGAGCCGGCGTGATGGGCAAGATCCTGGTCACAGGCGGCGCAAAGGGCATTGGCGCTGCGGTCGTCTCCTCGCTCGTGGCTGCTGGCCATGACGTTGTGTTCACCTACCGCTCGTCGCGGGAGGAGGCCGACAAGGTCATTGCCGGCGCGCTGGCGCTGCATCCCCAACGTTCTGTATCGGCCCGATCGCTTGATTTGTCCGATGCCGCTGCGGTCAACGCTTTTGCCGAAAGCCTTGAGGCTGAAGGCGGCTATCTCGGCTTTGTCCATGTCGCAGGCCAGACCTACGACACGCTTGCAGCCGTCATGGACGCGGAAAAGGCCCAGGCCGTCATGCAGGTCAACCTGTTTGCCGCGACCCGTATTGTGAACGCGCTTGTTCGTGACATGAGCAGAGCCCGCAAAGGCCGCATCGTTTTCATGGGGTCTGTCACGGCGCTGCAGGCCAATGTCGGCAACGCTGCCTACGCTGCCTCGAAAGGCGCACTTCTGGCCTACGCCCGCACGCTTGCGATTGAAAGCGCACGGCGCGGGGTTACCGTGAACTATGTCGCGCCGGGATTTGTGAAGACCGACATGATGGCTGGTTACGCCGCCTATCATGAGACCATGCAAAAGCAGATTCCTGCCGGGCGCTTTGCAACGCCTGAGGACGTTGCGGGCATGGTCACCTTCTTGATTTCCGATCAGGCGGCCTATGTGACCGGCGCGGTCCTTCCCGTTGATGGCGGGCTGACCGCGCAGATCGGTGTGCATCGCTAAGGCCCTGTAGAACAGGGAGCCGGGCGCACTCAGGCTTTTGGTGGCGGCATCAGCTCAATGGCTGGCTTCCAACCTTTGAGGCCTTCAAAACGCTTCAGCCATGCCGATATCAAGGGATAGGCCTTGAGGTCATAACCGCCCTCACCCGCAAAGCTGACAACGCCGTAAAGATCGATGTCTGCAACCGTTGCGCTTTTGCCAACGATCCAATCCCTGCCCTTGAGGTGCGCCTCGAGCACATCAAGCGCCGTCTTTCCAAGCGCTGTGTAGACCTTCAGCACTTCGTCATGGGCCTGCAGGAAGCCGCGCGCTGCGGCCCGGGGGCGGAAAATGTTCGGGTTCAGGCGATCAAACGCCCAGAACATCCATTCTCGAACGGAAAGCTTGTCTGCAGCCGACTTGCCGCCCATCTTTCCGGTCTTCTCTGACAGGTACAGCAGGATCGACGCCGACTGGTTCAATGTGATCTTGCCATCTTCGAGGCAAGGCACCTGGCCATAGCGGTTGAGCGCCATGAATTCGGGTGCCTTGTGCTTCCCCGCCCTCAGATCGACGTGGTGGAACGTGTAGGGCTGACCCATCATCGAAAGCCCAAGCGCCACCTTGTAGGAAGGGCCCGAGAGAAACACGCCGTGAAGCGTCATTGCCTTTGATTTCGGCGCGGCAGCTTTCGAGGCTTTCGGAGCGGTCTTTGCAGCAGCGCTCGTTGCGCGCTTTGGTTTTGCTGTAGCGGCAGCAGGTTTCTTCGCCATGTGGTCCTCCCGACCCGGCCCATTGAGGGCTCTTGCGCCAAGCTGCGACAGAATGTTGGCGCGCGCAATGGGCGCGGCGTTGACTGAAACCGCCTTGACCTTCACACAGACCGAAAGCGCGGAGCATTCATGACATTTGCTGATCTCACGAACGATGCAATGGCCTTCATCCGGGCCAATCAGGCCTGGGCCCCATGGATTGCGTTTGGCCTCGCGTTTGGCGAAAGCCTCGTCGTTGTCTCGTTCTTCGTGCCAGCCGTCGGCATCCTGTTCGGGATCGGGCTCCTGATCGGTTCGCAAGGTCTGTCATTCTGGCCTGTGTTCAGTGCCATCGTGATTGGCGCCAGCCTTGGCAATCTCGTGTCATGGTACATCGGCATCCATTACGGCGAGGCTTTCAAGCAGTGGAAGCCGATCCGCAATCGGCCGAAGGTGGTTGAAGCGAGCGAGCGCTTCTTCAAGACCTATGGCTTTCTCGGCATCTTCATCGGTCGCTTCTTTGGCCCGCTTCATGGGACCATTGCGACTGTTGCTGCGATTGCGAAAATGAATCCGCTGATTTTTCATATCTCGAACTGGGCCTCAGCAGCGGTCTGGGCTGCGGCGATCCTTGGTGGGGGCAGCCAGAGCGGCGAGTTGCTCCGCCGCTTTGTGGGCTAGATGCGATGACAAATCCTGTGCTGGTCGAGGTCGTGCGCGGCAACCTCGTTGAAAGCGTCCATTCCGGCGCGCTTCATGTGGTCGATGGCGATGGCAAGACCGTGCTCTCCATCGGCGATGTGGATCGCCTGATCTATCCCCGCTCGGCGATCAAGGCCTTGCAGGCCTTGCCGCTTGTTGAAAGTGGCGCACCCGAACGGTTCGGGCTCGGCGATGCCGAACTTGCAATTGCCTGCGCGTCTCACAATGGCGAAGAAAGCCATGCGGCTACCGCAAAGGGCATGCTTGAAAGCGCAGGCCACAGCGAGGCAACGCTTGAATGCGGACCACACTGGCCAAATCTCTGGATCGAGCCTGCTCTCGAGCTCGCACGTGCGCACAAAGCGCCCTCGCAGCTCCACAACAACTGTTCAGGCAAACATGCGGGCTTTGTTTGTCTTGCCTGCGCGACCGGGCATGACCCGCAGGGCTACATTTCGCCCACCCACCCCGTGCAGCGCTTTGTGGCGCAGTCCATTTCGGACATGACGGATTTTCGCATCGATCAGGACAGCGTCTATGGCATTGACGGGTGTTCGGCACCGAACTGGGCCTTGCCATTGCGCGCGCTTGCCCTTGGCTTTGCGCGTTTTGCAACCGGACATGGTGTTGGGCCGGAACGCGCCGAGGCCGCAGCGCGCCTGAGGCAGGCCGTTGCCGCCCGGCCGGACATGGTGGCCGGCACCAAGCGCTTTGATACCGAGGTGATGCGGCTCCTGGGCGCGCGGGCCTTCATCAAGGTCGGCGCGGAAGGCGTCTACTGCGCAAGCCTGCCCGAACCGGGCCTTGGCGTCGCCATCAAGATCGATGATGGCGCCACGCGCGCAGCCGAGGTCGTCATGGCCGAGATCCTCGCGCGCTTCCTCAACCTGCCTGAGGCCATGAGCGCAGGTCTCGAGCGGTTTCAAAAGCCCGAGATCGCAAACTGGCGCGGTACGCGAACGGGATTTATTCGCGCATCAGGCGCACTCCTGACCAACGCGAGATAATCTCCGCGAGCATCAGCTAGGACAGGCTAACCCCATACACATTCGTGTATTTGTTGCGCAGATACGCAACGTAGGGTGCTGGATCGAGCGCGCGCCCGGTCGCCTTGATCAGGAGCTCATCGCGCGTAAAGCGCCGCCCATGCTGATGGACGTTCTCGCGCAGGTACGCCTGCAGCGGGTCGTAATTGCCAACACCAAGGGCTGTCTCGATCTCCGGGTTTGATTTCCGCAGCGCATCAAACAGCTGGGCGGCCATGACGTTTCCGATTGTGTAGTTGCAGAATGTGCCGATCTGGCAGGTCGACCAGTGAATGTCCTGCAGGACACCACGCCGATCGTCCGGCACATCAAGACCAAGCTCGCGCTTGATCACTGCGTTCCAGGCCTCCGGCAAATCCTTGACCTTAAGTGAGCCATCAATCAGCGACTGCTCGATTTCGGTCCTGAGCATGATGTGGAAATCGTAGGTCAGCTCATCCGCCTCGACACGAATGAAGCCGGGACGTGCGCGATTGACTGCGCGGTAGAACGTCTCGACATCAATGTCGTCAAGCGTGCCCGGAAAGGCCGCCTGAAGCTCGTGGTAGTGCAGCTTCCAGAACGCAAGACTGCGCCCGATCTGGTTTTCATAAAGCCGCGACTGGCTTTCATGCGCGCCGAAACTGACGCCCCCCACCGCATAGTAGCCAACAAGGTCGGTTGCGAGTGTTGTGCGGGTATAGGCAGGATCAACGCCCTGTTCATAGATGCCGTGACCGGCCTCATGAAGCGCGCCAAACAGGCTTGCAGGCAGGAAATTGCGATAGAACCGGGTTGTGATGCGCACATCATTGCGCGTGAACGAGATTTCGAAGGGATGGACGGTATTGTCGAGCCGTCCGCGGTTGAGGTCATAGCCAATCTTTGACGCCATTTTCAGCGCAAAGGCATGCTGGCGATCCTC
>JAIYEB010000373.1 GCA_027487195.1 Hyphomicrobiales bacterium
CTGGCGGATTGCGCAGGTCTATCGTGCGCATATCGGGCTCACACTGGCGCTCCTTCTGGTCGGTCTTGTCGCTGACCGGTTGATACCCGGCGCGACATACGTCGACAGTCATTTCGATCGGCTGCTGCTCGATCCCGCAACCGGTTTGCTTGCACTTTTGACACTGACGCATCTCCCGGCCTATCTCGATATCCTGCCGGTCTATCTCGTCATCCTGGCACTTGTGCCGGTGGTGATGGCGCTAAGCCGTTTACACCCCCTGGCACCGTTCGCGCTGATCCTGTCGCTTTACCTTGCTGTCTGGACGATCGGGCTGAACCTGCCCGCCAATCCCTGGAACGGCGAGGGCTGGTATCTGAACCCTTTTGCCTGGCCGCTTGTCTTCTTCACTGGCTTTGCGGTGGCCAAGAAGTGGTTGCCGGTTCCGGCGCTGAACCAGCGCTGGCTTTTGACGTCTGCGATTGCGTTTGTCATCGCCGCAATTCCGCTGGCCTGGCCGCCACTCTACGAGACTGTCGCGAGCCTTGGGTCGCTCCACGATCTTTTGCTGCCCGCAAACGAGAAGTCGTGGGCGCACCCGCTGCGCCTGCTGCACTTCCTCGCACTGGCCTACATCGTGCTGTCGCTTTGTGCGGCGCATCTCGAGCCGATCGCCCGGTCCTCCGCGGGCCGTGTCCTGTTGCTGGTCGGGCGGCATTCGCTCGCCTGCTTCATCGCCAGCATGGTGATTGCGCGGATCGCCGGGATCCTGCTCGACCTCTCGGGTCGCGATGTCTTCGCCGTCGCCACCGTCAACGTCGTCGGCCTGATCCTCATCATTGCGGTCGCTGCTGTCATGGATGCCGCCGCCCGCTCGCCCGTCATCGGGGCCAAGGGCGGCTAGGCCAGGGCAGCCTTGAGCCGCTCAACGGCGGGACCAACATCACCTGCCACATGATAGGCGCCAAACCCCACACGCAGGCGATCAGCCCGCGCATCGACCACAATGTTGTGGTTTGCGAGCCGGTCGGCCACGGCAACCGCATCTTCGCGCTGCCAGATCAAGATGTTGCCTCGCGCTCGCTCACCCTGCGGCGAGATCAGCGTCTTGCGCGTGAAACCGTCAAGACCACGGCGCTCGGCCTCATCGAGAAACAACGTCTGCAGCGACAGGACATGGTCGTGGAGGCGGGAAACCGTGACCTTCTCGGCATCCAGCCAATCGAACACTGCGGCCTGTCGATAGATCGCGGTTGGGTCAAAGGTTGCGCCGAGGAAGCGGTTTCCATCCCCGGAATATCCAACCATGCCCTCGCGCGGTGCGGTCAGCGTGCCGAACGAAGCAAACCAACCGGTATCGCGCGGGCGCGGGGCATAGCCGTTGGGGCAGTGCAGGAAGCATACGCCTTCGCCGGCCATGGCATATTTGTACCCACCGGCAACGTAGAAAGCACGGTGCGCGACTTTCGACAGATCGGTCGGTATGGCCATGAAACCGTGGTAGCCATCGATCACGATCAGCGTTTGGGTATCGGGTACGGCTTCGACGATGTCGTTGAGGTCGCCGCAGGTTCCGGCATTGTCGAAGAACACCTGGGACACGAAGACGAGATCGTGGCCGCCGCGTCGCGCAGCCGTGCTGAACCGCTCGCCAAAGGTTTCCGTGGGCAGGGCCGGCACGCGTTCCACGCTCGCCAGGCCATCCTCCTCCAGCCGGCTCATCTGCCGCGTGAAAGAGTGAAACTCTGAGTCTGACGCCAGCACACGAACCGGCCGATCATGGGGCAATGCCGAGAGAATCCGGAGCAGGAAGCTGTGGGTGTTTGACGCCAGCGCGATGGTGTTTGCGTCAGGCAGGTTCAAGATGGCGGCAATGCCAGCCTGAACGCGCAGCCAGGGGCCGCCGAAGATCGGGCCCCACTTGTGATCGCTGAAGGCTGCCGCCTCCTCCCATGCCCGCATGTGCGCAACCGCAGTGACATCGGGCCAATAGTGATGCGAGTGTGCCGCCAGATGTAGCCTGTTGGCATTTGCCGCCAGAAACCGCGAAAAGAAGCGGCGCAGATCAAGATCGCTCATTGAGGGGTCCGGTTGTAGACGAAGTCCATGGCACGGCCGATGTCGTCAGGAAGCGCCGGCAAGGCCTGACGCGGAATCAGGTACGTTGAGAGATGGAACAGATCGGGGAAGCAGCGATGTTTGGCGGCGGTTGCGCGCAGATAATCGTGCCCTGAGGACCCTCCGGTCCCAATCTTGACGCCCAGCATGCGCTCGACCATCAGCGCATGGCGATACCGCCACAAGGTCATGGTTGCATCGACATCCATTAGGGATTCAAGCAGGCGGTAAGGCGTCTGCAGCACAGGCTCGTCGCGGTAGAGCGTAATGAAAAGAGCGGCCTGCACGGCTTCAATCGACATGCGCCAGTTCGCGCCGGCCTCACCCTCGCCGAAAATGGCGCGGAAATTCCCAAGCGCCTGCTCGATGGCGCGGGCCTCTACGGCGCGTTGGTCGGCGCTCACTGTGGTTGAAGCCCGAAGCCTGGCCTGGTCGGCTGCCAGCATCTTTTCCACGGCCTGACGGAACATGTCGCGGAAGGCAAAGCCCGAACTTTTGACAAATGGCGTGCGCGCCAGCCATTCGCCGAGCTGGTCGGCAAGCGAGGGCTTGGCGGCGGCGGCCCTCAGGCGGGCGCGGTCAGCCTCTGACAGCCTTGCATCGACGGGCTTGTCCTCAAACAGGAGCCGCTCGCGGTTGGGCAGGCCGAGGCGCGCCTCGATGATGCGAAACTGCGTCGACTGGAAGCCGGAGGCTGGATAGAGCACGTCGCGAAAGTCGAGAAAGTCGAGCGGCGTCATGGTCTCCAGCACGTCGAGTTGCTGGATCCCGAGTTTCAGGATTTCGTGGATGCGCTTCATGGCCTGGGCGATGCGGCCGAGTTTGCGATCATCCAGCGGAACAGCGGAAAAGTCCGCCTGCACACGGTCGAGCTCATGCAGGATCTGCTTGAACCAGAGCTCATAGGCTTGATGCACAATGACGAAGAGCATTTCGTCATGCGCTTCACGGCCAAGCCGTCGGGTCTCCGGCATCTGGCAGTCCAGCAACTTATCGAGCTGGAGATATTCGCCATAGTAGCAGGGGCGCGGTTCAGGAGCAGACATGAAACCTCTCTTTGCCGTGTGTGATGTAGGCACATTGCTTCAAACCTCAAGGATCATCCCATCAATCTAAGGCGCGATTTTGCGTGGTGCCGGACCGGTGAAGATCGGGCCCGCCGCAAGCGACGGCGCGAGACCTCCGGGCGTTCTGATCGTCTCCGGGATGGAGATGGCCATACAATTGCCGAGAGAGGCTGGTTTACTGGCAAAACCTGCGATGTTTGGGGCGATAGCGACTGACGCTTTGGCCAACGTCAACTTTTCGTCAAGGTAAACAAGGTCTATCCTGCGGGATGAGAGACTCTTACGATTCTGGGGATTGCGGCATGACGGGTTCCCCATATGCACAGACCCATTTGTCCCGGCGCGCGGGCCTTGCGGTTCTCGCCGGGGGTCTCGTGGCTGTGGCCGGGCCTGTCCTCGCCCAATCCTCCTTCTCAGGTTTTGTCGAAGGGTTTCGCGCCCGCGCCCGGGCGCGCGGCGTCTCGGATCAGGCCTATGATCGGGCCATGGGTGGCCTCACGGCAGATGATGAAGTGCTGCAGCTTCAGCGCAGGCAGGCCGAGTTCATGGAGGCACCCTGGCAATATCTGTCACGCCGCGTTTCGGACTGGCGGATTACAACCGGACGCGCCCGCGCCCAGGAGCATGCCGCGTTGCTGGCGCGCATCGAAGCCGACTACGGCGTCGACCGGTTTGCCATCATGAGCGTGTGGGGCAATGAATCCTCGTACGGCGAGGTTTTGACCAACAACCGGGTGATGCGCAACGTGTTCCGCTCGCTCGCGACGCTGTCCTGGGGCGAGCCGCGCCGCAAAGCCTATTGGGAAGGCGAGCTGCTGAATGCGCTCATCATTGTCGAGCGCGGTTGGGCTGATCCGCGCGAGATGGTGGGCTCGTGGGCAGGTGCCATGGGCCACACGCAGTTCATGCCCGAGGCGTGGCTCAGGATGGCGGTGGACTATGACGGGGACGGGCGCGCGAACCTGTTCCGCATTCCCGACGCGCTGGCCTCAACCGCGCGCTTCCTGAGGGATCGCGGGCGCTGGCAGACCGGGCGACCGTGGGGCTATGAGGTTGTGGCCGCTTCGGACTTTGAAGCGTCTGCCGCTGATGGATCGACCGCGCGTTCGCTGTCGCGCTGGGCTTCAATGGGCATTGCGCGCGCTGATGGCATGGCGCTGTCCGGCGACAGCGAGGCGCGCCTGCGCTTTCCGTCTGGCCTTCAGGGGCCAGGCTTCCTGACCATGCAGAACTTCCGGGCCTTCCTCGCCTATAACCCGTCATTCCTCTACGCTCTCGCGGTCGCGCATCTGGGCGACCGGATCGGGGGCGGGGGTCCCTTCGTGACGCCCTGGCCGGGTGCAGAGCGGGTTCTGACGTCGGATGAAATGGCGGAAATCCAGCGTCGCCTGACCGCAGCCGGATTTGATACGGGCGGTACCGATGGGCGCGTTGGCGACATGACACGACGCGCCGTGCGCGGCTTTCAGGAGCGCAACAATCTGCCGCTGACGGATGGGTTTCCGAGCGAGCCGTTCCTGAACCAGATCCGGCAGATCAC
>JAIYEB010000296.1 GCA_027487195.1 Hyphomicrobiales bacterium
ATCCGGCGGACCTGATTGCCGGTCAGCCCTTCCCTGAGCGCCTTGACGATCGGGATGCCACCGGCAACGGCTGCCTCAAAATGAAGGCCGACGCGCTTCTTCTCGGCAAGCCTGGCAAGCTCGACACCGTGCGCGGCAAGCAGGGCCTTGTTGGCCGTGATCACTGTCTTGCCGCTTTGCAGGGCTGCAACGACGCTCTGGCGCGCAATGCCTTCCGCGCCGCCCATCAACTCGACATAGACGTCGACGTCATCGGCCAGCGCCAACGCCATCGGGTCTTTCTCAAAGCGCGCACCCGGGATCTGACGTGGGCTTCGGGCAGAAACGGCCACGAGTTCGATGGCGCGCCCGGCGCGCCGCTCGATCATGCCGGCAGCTTCATGCAGGTTCTTTGCCAGGGAAGCCCCGACTGTGCCGAGGCCGGCGATGGCAATGCGCAAAGGACGGGACATGCAGTGATTTCTCAGCGACGCGCTGCGAGCGGGATGACGTTGTGAAGGTGGGTATCAGCGGTATCAAAGAACCGGCGCACATTGCGCGCGGCCTGACGGATGCGCTGTTCGTTCTCAACAAGCGCAATGCGCACAAAACCGTCGCCGTGTTCGCCAAAGCCTATGCCGGGCGCAACCGCAACATCGGCCTTTTCCACCAGGAGCTTGGAGAATTCGAGACTACCAAGCGAGCGAAACTTTTCCGGGATCGGAACCCAGGCAAACATCGACGCGCGCGGCGGCGGAATCTCAAAGCCTGCACGATCGAAACTGTCGATCAGCGCCTCGCGGCGCTTTGCATAGACCTGACGCATCTCATCAATCACGCTTTGCGGACCATTGAGCGCGGCTGTTGCAGCCACCTGAACCGGTGTGAACGCACCATAATCAAGGTAGCTCTTCACGCGAGCCAGGGCCGCGATCAGCTTGTCGTTTCCAACGGCAAACCCGATCCGCCATCCAGCCATGGAGAACGTCTTCGACATCGAGGTGAACTCGACCGCAACATCCATGGCGCCCGGCACCTGAAGGATCGAGGGCGGCGGAATCCCGTCAAAATAGATCTCGGAATAAGCGAGATCCGAGAGAACAATCAGATCATGCTTCTTCGCGAACTGCACAAGGTCGCGATAGAAATCCAGGCTCGCCACCTCCGCCGTGGGGTTCGACGGGAAGCATGTGACCACGGCGATCGGCTTTGGAATTGAATGCATGACCGCGCGTTCCATGGCGCGGAAATACTCTTCATCGGGAGCCGCCGGCACGGAACGAATGACGCCGCCAGCCATGAGGAAGCCGAAAGCGTGGATTGGATAGCTCGGATTTGGCACCAGGACGACGTCACCGGGTCCGGTGATCGCCTGCGCCATATTCGCAAAGCCTTCCTTGGAACCAAGCGTTGCGATCACCTGCCGGTCCGGATCCAGCATCACGCCAAACCGGCGCTCATAATAGGCGGCCTGCGCCTTTCTAAGCCCAGGGATCCCGCGCGAAGACGAGTAACCGTCGGTGCGGGGCTTGCCGGCTGTCTCGATCAGCTTTTCGACAACATGCTTTGGTGTCGGTTGATCGGGGTTGCCCATGCCGAGGTCGATAATGTCGGCCCCGCGGTCGCGCGCTTGCTTCTTCAAGCGGTTGACCTGCTCAAACACGTAGGGCGGCAAGCGGCGAATGCGGTGAAACGTGTCCATGTCGATCTCTCCCGCCTAGCGCGGAACGCCCCCTGGTCCGCTGGCCGGTCCGCCAGAACCACCGAACGGGTTCGCGAGAAGGTTGCGGAAAATCTGGCTCAGAAGTGTCGGCTCCTGGCCGCCGGATGGCGTGGTGCGCGAAATGAAGTCGAACACGCGACCGTCTTCAATGCCCCAGTTGGCAAGTCGCGTCACACGATTCTGACGATCAAAGTAGACCGCGAAGACACGCTGGTCGACAACCGAATCCTGCTGGAACGGCTGCCGGCGGACCGTCTGGCTGATGTAATAGAAGACGTCGCCCTCGATGGTCGCAACCGTCGAGGGGGAACCAAGAACGAACTGAACCTGTTCGCGGGTGGCTCCCGGCTGGATCTGCTCAAGACCGCGTTCGGGCATGACAAATCCACGCGTGATTGTCCCGCCAAGACGCGGCGTCGTATCCATGCCGCGGATGACAGGGTCAGTTACGCATCCGCCAAGCGCCAGGGCCAGGCCCAGGGCTGCAAGCGTTGTTCCATTCAGGTCACGTCGACGCACGTCCCCTCCGCATCTTGTTCAAGGCGAAGGGTTGACGTACCCCCGCAAGGCCACGATTGCAACGCGAGCTTCGTGTCTGAGGAAGGTATGCGCCTATGATCCTGTCCATATTTCGGCAGAAGCGGCCGCCGATCGCAGAAAAACTGCACGCAAGCCTTGTCGAGGCGTCCCGCAGGCCTGTCTTTTATGCGAGCCTTGGCGTCCCAGATACCGTCGAAGGACGGTTCGAAATGATCAGTTTGCATATGTTCCTGTATATGAACCGGGTCCGGACCACACAAAATCAGCCCCTGCGGGAGCTGACGCAGGAAGTTCTCGATTGGGGCTTTCTTGAATTTGATCGTGCCATCCGGGATCTGGGTGTGAGCGATACACGCGTGCCAAAAAAGATGAAAAAGCTTGCCGCACATTTTTATGGGCGCGTTCAGGCCCTGGAACCCTTGCTCACCGCGAACGATGTTGGCGGCTTGTCGGCAACACTTGGACGAATCATTTTCTCGGATGAAACAGCGCCCGGTGCGATCCAGCTCGCAGCGTACACTGTGAGCGCACGCGATCATCTCGATGCGCTTGCCGAAGACAGCTTCCTTCAGGGCATGATCAGTTTTCCGGAGCCCATAGTATGATTTCAGCCCACCCCCTTTCGCGGCCTGTCAAAGCTGTTGATATCGGCCCGGTCGGGCGCGTGATCAAAGTCAGGCCAATCGACAGCGAGCGCGCAGCCCTTGCTAAGGAATTTGATATCGTCGCGATCAAGTCGCTGACGGCAGATGTGTCATTGAAGCGGCGCGGCAAGCTGATTGTTGCCGAAGGGCAGGTCAAGGCGCTGGTCACCTATGCCTGCATCGTGAGTCTTGAGCCCTTTGATGCCGACGTTGATCAATCCTTCCAGTTGCGCCTGACTGAAGAGCTGCCAAGAGCCGATCATGTGGCCCCCGAGATTGATCTGACGCTTGAGACGGAAGAGCCCCCTGACCTGATCCTCGACGGCACGATCGATGCCGGTGCGATTGTGGCCGAGTTCCTGTCGCTCGGGCTTGATCCGTTTCCCAGAAAGCCCGGCGCCGTGTTTGCGGCACCTGAGCAAAGCGAGCCTGAAAAGGGCCCCTTCGCGAAGCTCTCACAATTGAAGTCGCGGGATAGCTGAGAACCACATCAGGGTTTCCGCTTGCCCAGCGCCAGACAATCGCTAGTGTCCGCCTCCTTTCGTGGGCCAGACCGGCACCGCAGTGACTGAACCGGACCATGCGATGGCAGCATCAGTGACGATTGCGATCGATGCTATGGGCGGCGACCATGGCCCATCGATCGTGGTGCCGGGGGCCGACATAGCCGCTGGTCGCTTTCCTGCTGCACGGTTCATTCTCGTGGGCGATGAAACAAAGATCAGGGCGGAACTAGCGAACCTGCCGCGACTGGCCCAGCGCGCAACTGTGATTCATACCGACGTTTCCGTGCGCATGGATGACAAGCCGAGCCAGGCTCTGAGGGCCGGCCGCTACAAATCGTCGATGTGGGTCGCCATCGAGCAGGTCAAGAGCGGCGCAGCTCAGGTGGCCGTGTCGGCTGGCAATACCGGCGCCCTGATGGCGATGGCAAAGGTCTGCCTCAAGACCGTGCCGGGCGTGGACCGTCCTGCAATTGCCGCGATCTGGCCAACGCTTCGCGGCGAATCGATCGTGCTTGATGTCGGCGCGACGATTGGTGCGAACAAGAACGAGCTTGTGACGATGGCGGTCCTTGGGGCTGCCATGTCGCGATGCATGAAGGGGCTTGAACGGCCAAACCTCGCGCTTCTCAACATTGGCGTTGAGGAAGTGAAGGGTGTGGAAGAGGTTCGTGAGGCAGGCCAGATCCTGCGCGAGCTCAATCTGCCGGGCATGAACTACATTGGGTTCGTTGAAGGTGACGACCTTGGACAGGGAATGGTCGACGTTGTCGTGACCGAAGGTTTCGCAGGCAATATCGCCCTCAAGACGGCAGAGGGAACCGCAAAGCAGATCGGCACATGGCTGAAAGCTGCCTTGTCGTCTTCCATCATGTCGAAGATCGGCACAGTCTTCGCCGCCGGGGCGTTTCGCGCGCTCAAGAGCAAGCTTGATCCACGCAATTCAAACGGTGGTGTATTCCTTGGGTTGAATGGCGTTGTGATCAAAAGCCATGGCGGAACGGACGCGCTCGGCTTTGCGTCTGCAGTTGATGTGGCCCACGCCATGGTCTCAGCGGATTTGATCGCGCGCATTGCGCAGGATCTGGCAACAACCGGTGCCATGAGAACATCCCAAGGAACGAGCGAGACCTGATCATGCGCCGTTCAGTCCTGGCGGGCATTGGTTCATACCTGCCCGAAAAAATCCTGACGAATGCCGACATGGCGCGCCTTGTCGACACGGACGACGCCTGGATTCGTCAACGTACCGGCATTGGCGCGAGGCATATCGCAGCCGATGGCGAATTGACGTCCGATCTGGCGTTCCATGCGGCCCAAAGGGCGCTGGAGCACGCCGGATGCAGTGCAGATGATATCGACCTGATCGTTCTTGCAACGTCGACACCGGACAATACCTTCCCGGCCACGGCTACGACCGTTCAGGCGCGGCTTGGGATTTCCCAAGG
>JAIYEB010000406.1 GCA_027487195.1 Hyphomicrobiales bacterium
CGATCAAGTCACATTGGTGCCAGATAAGCCCGGTCAGTCGACCTCGGACCACGGCTTTGACGTGATCGCTGAGCGTGCGGCCCTCGCCTCGATCATCACGCGATTGCACCGAGGTGGAACGCGGGTCTCCATCTTTGTGGATGCGGATCCCATCATGGGCGCCGCCGCCAAGGCGACCGGTGCGGACAGGATCGAAATCTACACCGGCCCCTATGGACACACATTCGACCCTGCCCTGAAAGCACTAGAATTGGCCAAGGTGGTCGCCTGTGCAAATGCGGCCCATGACAGCGGTTTGATGGTCAATGCGGGTCATGACCTCACGGTTGACAACCTGCCGCCGCTGATTGCGGCCGCGCCCGTGATTGCCGAGGTGTCCATTGGCCACGCGATCACGGCCGATGCGCTTGCCTTCGGGATGCCCGAGACGGTGCGACGGTTTTTGAAGGCGTGTGGACGGTAGTCGATCAACTGTTCCCGGAGGGAGCGGTGCCGGATGCCCGCCAATTTGCTCCTGTCCGAGCCCTAGTTTCGGCAGTAGGTCGTCCGATTGACTGGATCGCACTCCGGCAACATCCAGTAAGCGGCTGCAATCAGCACAGCAAAAACGAGGGCGGTCAGAACCCCAGCAACCCGGGCTTGCCTGCGATCTTCCTGAGCCCACCGCGCGCGTCGTGCGCGCCGAGCGCGGCGGGCGACTGCAGCGGCCTTGAGGAAGCTTCTGGCAAACTGGCGCGAGCGGACCATGTTGAACCTCCCGGACTGATAGCCTTTATGCACGCACCCATCAGTTTAGATCGTAACCATCGTCATGAATGTAGGAAGCCTGCAGCACGTCGATGGTGCAGTCGGGCTTGATCACTTCGCACTCAATGTCGCGCATAGCTCGGACGCACAGCTCTACCGTCTCAACTGATCTGATTCTGCGAGCCAAATCTATCGCCGTTGCGACGGCATCTTGGGCTGCGCTTCTGAAGCAACTGGTTTTTCTTGTTGAGCTTGCGAGACTGACCTCGCACCAGGCGTCAACAAGCACCGCGCGCGAAGCCTCGGCAGCTCCGCGCATTTCCATCACAAAACCATTCACAGGACAGGTGCCGGCTCAGCGATTAGGGCTCGCTTAGACAGGTGGCGAAGAAGCCTTCGTCGCGACGCGTTACGCCCTAACCGCTGTTTGCGCCAATTCTGGCAAGCGACTCTTCCCGGCCCAGAACTTCCAGAACATCGAAGATCGGCGGGGACGTGGTGCGCCCGGTAAGGGCTGCGCGCAGCGGCTGGGCGATCTGGCCAAGCTTCGTGCCGGACGTTTCGGCAAAGGCCTTGACCGCCTCTTCAAGGGCTGGCGCGGTAAATTCCGGCGCAGTCCTGAGGGTTGTCATCACAGCTGCAAGCCGTTCCCGGCCGCCCTCATCAAGGATCTTGCGGGCCTTGTCATCAAGCTCCAGACGCTCGACGAGAAAGCGTGCACTTTCAAGGAGTTCAACCAGTGTCTTTGCGCGCTCCCTGAGACCGGGAAGCGCAGCGACAAGCCGCGCCTTCGCGCTCTCGTCAAGCTTGTCCTGAAACGCTGGCCCACCAGGCATGAAGGGTAGCGCTGCCTCGAACGCCTCAAGAATATCCGCCGCAGGCAAGGTGCGCATGTAGTGGCCGTTGACACTGTCAAGCTTGGCCATGTCGAACCGGGCAGCCGACTTGCCAATGGCTTCAAGCGTGAACAGCGAGACCATCTCCGCATCGGAAAAGAACTCCTGATCGCCATGGCTCCAGGACAGGCGGGCGAGATAGTTGCGCAATGCCGCCGGCAAATACCCCATGGCACGATAGGCATCGACACCGAGCGCGCCGTGGCGCTTGGAGAGCTTGGCGCCATCCGAGCCGTGGATGAGCGGGATATGGGCAAAAACCGGCACATCCCAGCCATTGGCTTCGTAAATCTGGGTCTGTCGCGCCGCATTCGTCAGGTGATCAACGCCGCGCACCACATGCGTCACCGCCATATCGTGATCATCGACGACCACCGCGAGCATGTAGGTTGGCGTGCCATCCGAGCGCAGCAAGACCAGATCGTCGAGATCCTTGTTTGGAAACACCACGCGGCCCTGCACCGTGTCCTCAACGATGGTTTCACCGTCCTGCCGGGCTTTCAGACGCACGGCATAGGGTGCGCCGGGCGGCGCATCGGAGGCCGGGCGATCGCGCCACCGGCCATCATAGCGCGGCGGGCGGCCCTCGGCGGTTGCGGCCTCGCGCATGGCCTCAAGCTCTTCGGCGGTTGCAAAGCACTTGTAGGCCGTGCCCTTGGCCAACATGTCGTGGGCCACCTCGGCATGCCGGCCAGCGCGTGCGAACTGGTAGACAACCTCGCCATCCCACGTGAATCCAAGCCAGCGCATGCCGTCGATGATGGCCTCAATCGCGGCCTCGGTTGAGCGCTGGCGATCCGTATCCTCGATGCGCAGCAACATCTTGCCGCCGGTCTTGCGCGCATAAAGCCAGTTGAACAGTGCCGTGCGTCCGCCTCCGATGTGGAGGAAGCCAGTCGGGGAGGGAGCAAATCGGGTGACGACAGTCATGCGCATACTCTTCGGCAGTCCGGTAATGCCCGGAGTCACAATCAAACGGCGCAGTCCGTTAGCATGTGTTGCACGGTTTCGCGACGGCTGAAGGAGATTTCCATGGCGCGGCGATCGGGCGCGCTTGCGCTCGCGTCGATCAGGCAGTTGTCCACGCTCGATATCAGCGGTGCATTGTCCCGTGCAATTGAGGCCGAGCGGGCGCATGGGCGCGATCTGCTGCTGCTGGCGCCAGCCCTCGGTCTTGGCGCATCGCTCCATCTGGGAAGCGCTGCAAACCCGCCTGCGAGCATTGTCTGGGGTGCGCTCGCGCTGTGCGCAGCTGCAGCCTTTGTGTTCCGTCGGCATTCTGCCGGGATCTTGTGGCTTCTGGCCCTTGCGGTGTGTCTCGGCGGTGCGGCTGCAGATGTCGCCGTGCGCAGGCTCGACGGGCCACGGCTCACATCCGAGATCGGAACGCGTGCGTTGGAGGGGCGTCTCATCCGGATCGAGGACCGGGAAGGCCAGACCGACCGGGCAACGATTGCGGTCATCTCCATTGCAGGCCTTGATAAGGATCGCATGCCGCAGCGTGTTGTCATCACTGGCCATGGGCTTGCGGCTTTTCGCGTCGGCGATGGCATAGCGATGAATGCCACCTTGGGCCCAAATCCGCAGCCGACCCATCCAGGCGCCTACGACCCTGCCTTTGTCCGCTACTTCGATGGGGTGGGTGCCACCGGACGGCTGTCAGGCACGCCCCGCCACATCACCCTTCAGCCTCTGACGGGCCTTGATGGGCTTTCGCAGTCCCTTGAGCGCCTGCGCATGGACTGGACCCGGCGCATTCGCGAAGCCATTCCCGGTCAAGCCGGGCC
>JAIYEB010000275.1 GCA_027487195.1 Hyphomicrobiales bacterium
GAGGATCTCAAGAAAGACCTCGGCCTTACGATCCTGTTCATTGCGCACGACCTCGGCATCGTCGAGCACATCTCCGACCGCGTCATTGTCATGTATCTCGGCAAGATCATGGAGATAGCGCCGGCAAACGAGCTCTACGCCCGTCCGCGCCACCCCTATACGCAGGCCTTGCTGTCTGCAGTGCCGATCCCGGATCCGACGATCAAGCGTCAGCGCGTGATCCTGCAGGGCGACATTCCAAGCCCGGTTAATCCGCCCTCAGGCTGCGTGTTCCGAACAAGATGCCCGATCGCAACCGCTGAATGCGCAACCACTGTGCCGGCGCTCGAAGAAGTCTCTCCCGGCCATCTCAAGGCCTGCATCAAGGCATAGCGGCAGCAGTTAGCGCCTCGTTAAGGCCGCTGTCACACAAGCGATACAGACTCGTTGCATGTCCATGATCCGGCACACACGGCCGGAGCGCATCCATGCAAACACCGCCCTTCAGCTACCGCGCGTTGTTCATTTCCGATGTTCATCTTGGAACCCGCGGCTGTCAGGCCGACATGCTCCTTGATTTCATGAAGGAGCTCGACGCCGAACACATCTACCTTGTCGGCGACATCGTCGACGGTTGGCAGCTCCGCCGAAACTGGAACTGGCCGCAGGCGCACAACGACGTCGTGCAAAAGCTCTTGCGCAAGGTCAGAAAGGGCGCGCGGATCACATACATCCCGGGAAATCACGATGAATTCCTGCGCGATTTTCCCGGCACGCATTTTGGCGGCGTCGAGGTGGTCGAAGACGCCATCCACATAGCGGCTGACGGCAAGCGATACCTCGTCCTGCATGGCGACATTTTCGACGTCGTCGTGCGCCATGCGCGCTGGCTCGCGTACCTTGGAGACTGGGCCTACGACACGGCCCTCGTGATCAACACCGGGCTGAATTTCATGCGCCGCAAGCTCGGGCTTTCGTACTGGTCCTTGTCTGCCTGGGCAAAGCTGCAGGTCAAGCAAGCCGTCAACTTCATCGGGGCCTTTGAAAACGCTGTTGTCGCTGAGGCGCAAAAGCGCAAGGTCGATGGCGTGATCTGCGGGCATATCCACCATGCCGCCCATCATGATGATCTCGGCATCACCTATATGAACTGTGGCGATTGGGTCGAGAGCTGCACAGCGATCGGCGAGACGTGGGATGGGCGCTTTGAAGTCATTCGCTGGGCTGAGGTGGCGCGCTCGATCGCGTCGCGCCAGGACGCCGACGCAACCGAACAGGTGGCGGCATGAACCGGATCCTGATTGCAACAGATGCGGCCGCTCCACAGATCAACGGCGTCGTGCGCACGCTTGAAACAACGCGCAGGACCTTGGCCGGTCTTGGTTATGAGGTCCATGTCATCGCGCCAGCAGATTTCCTGACGGTTGCGATGCCATTCTATCCCGAAATCAGGCTGGCGCTTGCAGGGCCTGGCGAGGTTGCGCCGATCATTGACCGGATTGCGCCGGATGCCATCCATATCGCGACCGAAGGCCCGATAGGGCATGCGATGCGCTCCCTCTGCCTGTCGCGCGGGCTGCCATTCACGACAGCCTACCATACCCGCTTTCCGGAGTATCTTTCTGCGCGTGCACCGGTCCCCGAGGAATGGTCCTATGCCTGGCTCAGACGGTTTCATGCACCAGCCGTGCGAACCATGGTGGCAACGCCAACGCTTGCAGCAGAACTTGGCGCGCGTGGCTTTCGCAATGTCGTTCGCTGGTCCCGCGGTGTTGATCCCATCTTGTTCTCGCCAGACCATCAGACCGAACTCGATTGGCCGCGCCCGATCTTCCTGTCAGTTGGGCGGGTCTCAGTGGAGAAGAACCTGCAGGCCTTTCTTGCGCTCGATCTGCCTGGCACAAAACTTGTCGTCGGAGATGGGCCAGACCGCGCAGCTCTCGCCCAGCAATTTCCCCAGGCTGTCTTCGTCGGAACCAAGACAGGGCGGGAACTTTCCGCGCTCTATGCCAGCGCTGATGTCTTCGTATTTCCAAGCCGGACCGATACGTTCGGCAATGTCATGCTGGAAGCGCTTTCGAGCGGCACGCCGGTGGCGGCCTATCCGGTCACCGGCCCGCGCGATGTGCTCACACCAGAGGTTGGTGTCATGAACGAGGATCTTGCTGTTGCGTGCGCGCAGGCCTTGAAGCTGTCGAGGATCTCGTGCCGCAGGGAGGCGCTGTCCTGGTCCTGGGAAGCCTGCACGCGGCAATTTGCTGCCAATCTGGCGCCCGTTCAGGATCTCAAGAGAGCTGCGGGACCATGAGCTTCAGCAGGCGGATGCCTCAGCCGGGCGGCTCTTAAGCCACCGGTGTGGCGTCCCGTGCTTCGCTTCACGCAAGTCGGGGTTCATGCATCTGTCAGGTCCGCTCGCTCGGCTGACGATGCCGCGCCTTTTGCAGTTTCGCCAGCGATGGCAGTACGACAGAGTCCGGCAACAGCTGGATGAACCTGACGGCAAGCCGGTTCGTCCAGCCCGGTACGTGCACCCGGTGCCCGGCACGAAACGCCTTCCAGCCCGCATCCGCCACCTGTTCTGC
>JAIYEB010000172.1 GCA_027487195.1 Hyphomicrobiales bacterium
CCGGCTTCAGGAGCCTGATCGCTTCTTGAGCTATCAAGGGGTAAGGCCCCAGGCCATCTTCACCACCGTCAAGCGCGCGGGCTGGATCAAACATGCGGACCTCGCGCTCGAGCGTTCCGATTTCCGCCGTGGCAATGTAGGGCGGATTCGAGACTATGAGGTCAAACGAGCCTGACAGCGCGTCTGCCCAATTGGCCGCAACGAACAGGGCCCGCGTCTCAAGACCATGGGCCCGCGCATTGGCGAGAGCTGTCGAACAGGCGAGCGGCGAGATATCAATGCCAATGCCGAGAAGGTCTGCGCGCTCCGCGAGCAAGGCCAGAAGTATGGCTCCGGTCCCCGTGCCAAGATCAGCCACAAGCGCATGGTTCGACCCGACCTTCTTCAAGGCCACTTCGACCAGAGTTTCGGTATCGGGCCGTGGATCGAGCGTATCCGGGGAAAGTGCGAGATCGAGCGTCCAGAATGCGCGGTGACCCACAATTCTCGAGACCGGCTCGCCTTCCATGCGACGCATCAGGACAGCGTCAAACTGATCGACGGCCTCAGAACCTATCTGCGATGAGGATAAGCGGAGGCTCTCAGGGGCTTGCCCGAGAACGTGGGCCAGCAGCAAGCGGGCATCAAGGTCCGGGGTATCGCATCCTGCGGCCTTCAGCCTGATCGAGGCTTTCGCCAGACATGCGCGTACATCCGGCATGCCGGCTCAAAAGACCGGGCCAAGCCGAAACAGCGTGATGGCACCAAGCCCGATCCGGCCATCATCAACCCGCAGGACCAGCCGGGTGCCGCGCTTTCCTTCGATTTCAGCAGGGCGCCCGACAAAGCTCAAAACAGGTCCAAGAAGCGCTCCGGGTTCACCAACGCCCGGAATGGTCACGCCGGCAAACAACGCGGCGGTATCCACGAGGACCGAGTCGACCGCACCTTCCGGTCGGCCGGATGTGCTGAACCCGACATTTCCGTTTGCCGTCATGAGGCCCGTGCCACGCTGGACGCGCAACGCGCTGAGTTGCACTGCGCCTCCGCCTCGCGCCCAGGCCGAGACAAGTCCGCCGCGCTCGCTGACAGCCTCCTGCGGCCAGTTCTTTACCAGTGCTGTAAACGCGATGTTTGCGCCAGCCTCGGCACGTGCACCGCCTGTGGCGAGGAGGCGCGCTTCAGCCGCAACATCAAAATCGCGGGCGCTCGTTGTGGACCGCCGCAAATGCAATTCCAGCCCATCTGCCACCACATCCGGCACGGCCGTTCCCGCGCGCGTTCCGACCGGCTTTTCAAGCACAAGCGAGAAGCGCTGGAATACGCCGTTGGACTGGCTGTAGCTTGCCTGGCCGCGCTCAAACGCCAGCGAGATCGCAGGTTGCTCGAAGGGCTCCACGATCAGCGGCGAGACGAGATCAACGATCACATGCTCGGGCCTGTAGATCAGCGCCACAGCCTTGAAGCGTTCGACCCGCACATTGAACTGTCCTTCGGGAGCGTCCCAGCGAAACACGGGACGCGAGCAGGTCAGCTCAATGTGGAACGGAAAGCCGGAGTAGCCACGATCCGGGCAAGCATGCGCGCGGCCCGCCTGGGCTTCCTTGGTCAGCCAGTCATTGAAGTTGCGATCAACGAGGTCGCGTACGAAAAACCAGCCAACACCCCAGGCCGCAATCACAACTATGAAAACAAGCACCGGGATTGCAAAGCGCCATGGCGAACGGGGCTTGACGGATAGGGCCGGGGAACTCATTCGACAACCTGTCTTATATCACGGCAGGACATATCGTCCGCTGCCGGTAAAGACCAGGGACGTCACGCTGGCGGTTATGGGCGAGTTCTGGGTTTTTGGCTACGGCTCTTTGATGTGGCGGCCCGGGTTTTCGTACCTGGAGCGAACCGATGCGCGCCTGAACGGATATCATCGCTCACTTTGCGTCCTGTCGCAGGTTCACAGGGGAACGCCCGAAAAGCCTGGGCTCGTGCTGGGGCTCGATCGCGGCGGCTCCTGCCGTGGCGTCGTTTTCCAGATCGCGCCTGAAGAGCAGGCGGCTACGCTTGCCTATCTCCGCGAGCGCGAGATGATGAATTACGTGTATCGCGAGGCCATGCTCCCGGTCCGTCTTCTGGACGGCTCCAACCGGGTGGTCAGCGCTCTCGCCTATGTCGTTGACCGCAAGCACCGGCAGTATTCCGGGCCGCGCAGCCTTGATGAGGTTGTCGATTTGGTGCGTCAGGGACATGGCAAATCCGGGCCAAACCGGGACTATGTCCATGCAACCAATGAAGCGCTTTTGGCCATGGGTGTTCGCGACCATACTCTGGAAGCTGTGCTGAAGCGGATCTAGGCCCGAACCGGCACGGGGATTGCGGGGAGTTTCAAGCGGGGCAGCCAAATGTCCCGGTTTGGAGCAGAATCCATGCGGATCGACGGTATTGGCAGCTTTGGCTCGGCCCGCTTCGAGACGCGACGCGCGTCTGAGAGCGATAGATCCGTCACAGAAGAGAACAGTGCCAACGGGCGTGCACTTGTTGCCGTCACGCCTGCGCCGCGCGTGGACTCCGCCAGACATCAAAACCATCGCCCGACGGACGCGCGCGTTATCGCCCAACTCCTTGCAACGCGCGATGGCGCTCCGCAGACGCGTGCAAAGCGCCGCGGCAGCGTTGAGGAAGCGCTCGCAGCCTATGCCGCAGGCCCATTCCGCACCACGATCGGACTGACCAGAGCTGTTGCCTGAAGCGGCTTGCCCAGGAACACGAACTGGGCCCGACGCCGCTACCGCTAGTACCCGATGGCCAGGCCATCCTTGCGATGGTCAGAGCCGCCGCACAGCACGCCGTTCCTGGCATCCAC